>NZ_JBFULJ010000054.1:0-15498 GCF_056400385.1 Priestia sp. P5_B4 | reverse complement strand
TCCAAGAATTTTATGAACGTTATTATTTCCCGTTAAGGCATCATTCATAATATAAAAAAGCTCTCTTAATAAAAAATAAACAAGTATAAACCCAAGGACAATCAGCGAGATATTTAAAATAAATTGATATGTCGTAATTAKATACTTCCTTTTTTTACATAAAAATAGTTTGAACATCTTTGTATCCCTTCCTTTTATCTAACTTCCTTACATTGATTCTATTTATGTTCGTAAAGCGTCCGAAACTTGGCAGCCTGTCTGAGAATCTGCTGCTTTTTTAGTTGTCTCCAGTACCTCCACTCCTCCACAAAAAAACCCATCATAAAGAAATTTGTGCATAGTTGTACAAATTTCCTTATGATGGGTTAACGACTCAGCATTTTTCAATACTTGTTATCCAGCCCGCCATATATTTACATATCATCAAGTCACCAAAGATAAAAAAACATATGTAATGAATTTCTATCAATAAGCTTCTTTTCACTTAATTATAACGCAACACATCAAAACTTCAAATAAAGATTTACTTAGCGTTTGCGCTAATATAGCGTTTAATTACTTCATAAACGTAATCTTGACAAGCGGCTGCTGTGTTTGGATTATATTTTCCATTGTTTACTTTGTTATTAGATAGCACTCTGATACCTAAGAATGGAACGTCATAGCTTCCTGCAATTTGTGCTGCCGCTGCGCCTTCCATTTCTTCTACAGACGTCCCGTACTTAGTATGGAACCACTTAATTCGATCCACTTCGTTATTCCATGTGTCCGCTGATCCTATCGTTCCTTCAACCACTTTACCTTTTTTGTATGTATCTTTTACTGCATTTGCAGCCGCCAGTAACTTCTTATCTCCTTCATAATAGCGAGCTTTTTCAGCATCAGGATCTTCACCAGCGCTTCCTTCAGAAGCCATTAAATCCATCGGCTTCCACGCAGCAGGATCCATTCCTTCGCCTTCTTTTTTATCGCCTGTTTTTAAAGAGCCTATATTCGTTGTTCTCTTTCCTAATACAATATCAAACACGTTCAGATTTTCATCATGTCCGCCTGATGTTCCTTGATTGATAATTGCTCTAGGATGGTATTTTTCTATAGCTATCGCTGTAGCAGCTGCCGTGTTTTCCATTCCTTTTCCCATTTTAACTACAATAACCGGATAATTATCGACACTTCCTTTGTAAAAAACAAAATTCCCCGACTTTTCTTCTTTTACATTTTCTAATTTTTTAGCGAATTTCTGCGCTTCTATCGGCATCGGCCCTTGAACAATAATAGGCTTCTGCTTCTGTTTATCTCCGGCTTCCTTTTTTGAAGCTGCGTTACACCCGGCAAGTACAGATAATAATAAAATCATACCAATAGTAAGTAAAGCCCCTGTTTTTAGCATCTTGTTCTTCATAGATTGTTACTTTCACTCCATTTCGTTTTGTTGTTTCATATACTCGATGATTGGACAAAAGAAAAAACCTATAACACTTTTGATTTTCTAAGCTTTTTAGAGTCAAAGTATAAGAAGTTAAGCACGGAATAACATTTATGTATTGATAAACCGAACGTTTTTACACTTTAACTCGTAGTCCAGTTCTTTGAATGGGAACCAGGTAGAGACACTCAGACCATATTTCCAAGCATATACGAGTAATATTTTTCACTTTCTAAATGTATCAAATACAAAATGGTTATTCAATACATAGACGAATGTTTTAATTAAAAATTGTTTAAATGTTCGTTTTTATGATTGAAACCTGCTGAATCTTTTGTTAATTTTTATCTCAATACAAAAAAAGTGTCTCAAAACCGAAACTTCGAGACACTTTTTATACTTACTGAAAACCTATATTTATCTTTCCACCTTCACTTCACGTTAATTGGCAGCGGTGCATGAGGAGCTACAAGCTTCTGTTCACGCATTTCTTCCCAGAAGGCTGCCGGAATTACTGTGTTTAATGCTGCTTTGTCTTCAGCAATACGCTCTGGACGACTAGCGCCGGGGATAACAGCAGCAACTGCTGGATTAGCGAGTGAAAATTGGACAGCAGCAGCCTTAATGCTGATCTGATGACGATCTGCAATAGCTTTAATTTTTTCTACTTTTGCCATAATGTCTGAAGATGCTTTTTGATATTCAAAGTGCGTACCTCCAGCAAGAACGCCTGAGCTGTATGGTCCACCGACAACAATGTCCATATTATGCTTTACGGCTTCTGGCATTACTCGCTGCAGCGCACGCTCATGATCTAATAACGTGTAACGGCCAGCTAGCAACGACACATCCGGCTTTGCTTCTTCCAGCTCCAGCATGATTTCAATTGGCTCTACTCGGTTTACTCCAAGTCCCCATCCTTTAATAACTCCTTCTTCACGCAAACGTGTAAGCACACGAAATGCGCCCGTTCGAGCAGACTCAAATTGTCCTACCCACTCATCTCCATAAAAATCTTGCGCAACATCATGAATATACACAAAGTCTAAGCGATCTGTTTTTAAACGATTTAAGCTTTGCTCGATCGAACGAAGAGTGGCATCTGCGCTGTAGTCATTGATAATTTTATTTTTACGGCCAAATTCAAAAAGCCCGCCTTTTTCTCCCATATCACGTGAAGATGTGTCTTCTAGTTCATCTGAAATAACGCGACCTACTTTCGTACTTAGCACATACTCATCGCGATTTCTTTTTGATAGTGCTTCACCAAGGCGTATCTCGGCTAAGCCAGCTCCGTAAAGAGGAGCTGCATCAAAGTAACGGATGCCGCTTTCCCAAGCTGCATCGACCGTCGCAATGGCCTCTTCTTCTGGAATATTACGATACATATTGCCCAGAGGTGCCGTTCCAAAACCTAGTTTTCCTTGTAGTATCTCTCTCATATTCATAAAACCTCCTGAAATTTTTATAATTCTATTTTAGAAATTGATCAGTATGAAGGTAAACTCAACGACTGATCTATTCATTAAATGTCATATTATCTCCTGACAAAATTTATTATGAAGCATATACACAATAAAAAAAAGTACGCACTTCAAAGTAATATGGGAACTAAAAAGTAACCTACTAAGGAGTAAATGAGCTTTTCAGACTCTCCTTTTATTTATGTACTTTCTACTTCTTACTCATGCAAACAAACATTTTGCATACAATAAGCAGAAAGCTACTTTATAAATGAGGTGAGATTCTTGAGAGATGAATACTTCAAAAAAATTGAAGATAAGCTCGATAAGCTTGATGAAATGGACGATTCTACAATGAAAGAAGAACAAAAAGATGAATATTTTCAAAGTCTGCTAGATGATATGGATGATTTGTTGAAAGACATGCGCCAGCGAGAAAAAGACTCGAATCATCTCGTCAGCGAACATATGAAGACGGTTAATGACATATTTGATAACGCAATCAAAAATTTAAAAAAAGACCGAAGCTAGCGTTATAGCACTTCTACTCCATTTTAATATACTGATTTTTCTGTTTTTTAAATATAAAAATATAGTATTTCACATGTAAAAATGGTATTTTCAGTATACGCAAAAAGTAGGAGTGAAAAAAGAAATGGAAAACAGTCATTTTAAAGAACAAGTAAAAACGAAGGAAGAGCTTCGCCATATAGTCGGCGCGCCTAACAAATTGGCGCATCAAAAAATAATTTCTTATTTAGATCGACACTGCCGGGAATTTATTAAACATTCTCCTTTTGTTATCATCGCTACAGCTGATTATAAAGGAATTTGCGACAGTTCTCCGCGGGGGGATCACCCTGGTTTTGTACAAGTCGTCGATGAGAAAAGGCTATTGATTCCAGAGAGGCGCGGCAATCAAAAAGTAGATTCATTGGAAAATATTTTATCTAATCCTCAAAT
This sequence comes from Priestia sp. P5_B4, assembly GCF_056400385.1. Taxonomy (NCBI): domain Bacteria; kingdom Bacillati; phylum Bacillota; class Bacilli; order Caryophanales; family Bacillaceae; genus Priestia; species Priestia sp. P5_B4. Next base: position 11,646 of record NZ_JBFULJ010000054.1, on the reverse strand, counting down.
AGGGCTGCTTTTTTTGATTCCAGGCATAGAAGAAACACTGCGGATTAACGGCAAAGCTTGCATTGTAAAAGAAAAAGCGCTGCTTGAAACAATGACGGTTCACAATAAAACTCCGCTCCTCGCTATCGGCGTCGAAGTACAAGAATGCTTTCTCCACTGCAGCAAAGCATTCAAGCGATCAAAGCTGTGGAATCCAGCATCTTKGGAAAGAGTCGAAACGCTTCCTTCCGCAGCTAAAATAGTCGCAGAACACGCAGGCTTTTCCACCCTAGAAAGCTGCAACAATCCCGAAGAAAGCAAAACTCAGCAACTCTATGAAAAAAAGCCGCTATAATGCGGCTTTTGTCATTTTACCATCAGAAACAGTATACCTCCGGCAATGATCAGAATTGGTAACAAAGCAAGAAGCACCCCTTTTTTCGAACTTCCTATGTATTCATGATCACCATAGGCGCGGCCTGCTCTAAAATCTGCTTTCACCTGAGATTCTTCTTTTTTATGTTCTTTTTTCATCCTCTTTGCCTCCTAGCGGCATTTGAGCGTCAATTTGCTTAATATGATGCTTTAAATGAGCAATATAATCTTTAGCCAACCACTGTAGCGAAACGAACTTTCCATCTTTTAATTCGAATTGATACATATGCTTTTCTGTTGGTATATGCAAAAGAACGGAAGCAATTTGCTTATTTAAACTGCGCCATAGGGCAACTATTTCTTCCATGGGCATATCTTGATAGTGCTGCAGTTCTACCCATTCATCTTGTTTGTAAGGCGTCAGGACCAAAGGTGTTTTTTCATGCTGCACGTTGATAAAACGCTGCAAATTGTGAAGGGCTGAGTCACATAAGTGCCCCACAATTTCTTTCGGGGACCACTTCTTAGGAGCAGGACGGTTTGACGCCGCTGCTTCAGAGAATACTTCAAGCTTTTTAGGAAACTTTATCATCCATTCATTTAACTCAATAATCGTCGATTTCACGTTCATTTCCCCTTTAAACATGTTTTTTAAAAAACCTTCCCCATATAATATTCATCGACTGATTTTCCATCTACAACGAGCGAACATATTTTTTTTCCTTCTATTTTAAAACCCATCTTTTTATACAGCGAAATGGCCGTTTCATTGTGGGTCATAACGGTTAGCTCTACTCGTTTGATGCCGATACGCGCCGCCCAGTTCTCCATTTCTTCAAACAATGAAGTACCAATGCCCTGGTTTCCATAGGAACGCAGTACGCCAACAGCTAAGTATGCGCTGTGTTTTTTTCGATTAACGCTTCCGCCAATCACAGATAAATGTCCGACAAGCTGTCCGTCTTGTTCCGCCACTAAAATGGTCGAGTTCGGCATCTTTAAAAAAGTTGTAATCATTTTTTTCTGCTGTTCGAGTGTAATCGCACGCTCATTTTCCTCGTACAGCATATATGCTGTTTCTCGATCAAGCTCTTTATTTAACGCTAAAAAAGCGGCTGCATCGGAAGCTAAAATTTCTCGAATCACGTTTACCCCTGCTTTCGTGAATAGTAGTTAACTAGAAAAAAATGCTAAAAAACGGATGATATCCTTACACACGTGCCGAACGTTTTCCAAGAAACGCCGTGAAGATAAAACATACACTAAAAGCGACGGCTGAAACGAAAAAGCCAAGCATCCACCCTAAAGCTCGCATAAACGTATCTTCATTGGGATACAGGGGCTTAACGCTTACCCACTGGATCACCATAATTAATGCCAATATTAAATAAAAGCTGCTTCCCGTTAAAGCCATTTTAAGACGGTTTTTAAATGATCCTGTCCACGCTGTACTAAAGGCGCTCCACGTGAAAATACTTACAATCGTCGCTAAAAACATAAGAACAAGATGCAAATAAGGGATATTAGTAAAGATAGGAAGGAAGAGTAAACATATCGTAGTCCCAAAATATAAAGCATTAATGCCAAACAAATAGCCTCCGCTTAGCCAATGGTTTTGAAACCACTTTTTCTTGCTGAGACGTTCTACCATTCCGCTGGGCACCCACAGCGTACGCGAAAAAATAATCATCGCCAGCACAAGTACAGTGCCGGCTAAAAAGAATATGAACACCTTTTTATCAGCCTTTCTATCCAAAATAAATATGGTTAATTATACTATTAATAACAAAATTAAACTATTGTTTTCTTTACTAATAAAGAGACTTAGACATAACAAAATTACTCCAACCTAAAGACGAACAAATGGGATAAATAAGCTGGACTGCTGGTTACACCGCTGTTAATTTCCATGCAAGGCTTCGATTTCCGCGGGCGGCAGGAGTCTTCGCCCTGCCCTCCAATCAACAGCTAGAAACTACTATATACATGACACCTACGTTCACCATACTAATAAAAAAACCGAACGAAGTTGATTCTGCATTAAGAATCTCAATTCATCATTCGGATCTTCTTTCAACGAAAATACTTTTGTCACAGCTTTTTTTTACGCCTATTTACATTCTTCCTCCGGTAAACGGATTGATTTCCCCTGTTAAATCACGTCCTGCTTTCTTTTCTTCGTGTGCGATGCGCTTGCCAATCGCAATTTTATTCCAAATTAGTGGCACCCAAATACACGCTCCGAACAAAATCATCCAAAAAAGTTCTCCCATTTTTTCCACCCTTTCATTTTCTGCTTTTATTTTGAAGACAATAAGAAACGCGTATACGCTTTTTACTCTTTGTTTGAATCACTCATATCATATGAAAAGAAATAAACTAGGATTGATAAAGCCATTCCATACACGGTCCAAGCCGCTAGTAAAATGGCGTACTGATGATTGATAAAAAAGACTCCGCTTGAAATCAGCAGCAGGATAAAACTAATCCATTTTACTTTTTTCATTACTCTATCCCCTTTACTTAACCTTTTACAGTAAGTTTCTTATTGTCTACTTGTTATTACGAACAAACTGTATAAAAGTTCCATATTTTTCAAAAAACGAAAAAGAATTTGATAAAACGTTCAACTATCGATTATCATATACCTTAAAGTAAGCTTTACGATTCATAAGTGGGAGTGAACAATCTTGTCTTATAGCATGAAAGAAATGAATGAAAAAACCGGGCTTTCCGCACCGACTTTACGCTACTATGAAAAAGAAGGGATCCTTCCTTTTGTAGAGCGTGATGAACATGGAAAACGCCTCTATAATGATACGAATATTGAATGGATCCGTTTTATCTTAGCTCTGCGCTCAACGGGCATGCCTCTTGCAGAAATCAAGCGCTATGTAGAGCTCTATGAACAAGGCGAAAGCACAATTAAAGAACGAAAAAACATGATGCTTCAGCACAAAGAAGCGGTCGAAGAAGAAATGGCCAAAACTTTTAAATACCTTGAACAAATCAACTATAAGCTCGCTTTGTACGACTCACTAGAAGCAAAATTAACGCAAAAAGAAATTAAAATTTAAACACAAAAGTCCGCAGGTGCACCTGCGGACTTTTTATTAATGCAGTGAATTCACGGTATTCAACAGCTCTTCTGACCATGCCCAATCGCTGATTTCAACAGCATCTGTTACGTGATGCAATTTACTAGCTCCGATAATGCTTGATGTTACAGCGGGCTGATTCAATACCCATGAAAGAGCAAACTGAGACAAGCTTACTTCATTTTTTTCTGCTAACTTGCGATACTGCTCCACCAGCTGAAAGTTTTGGTCTGTAAAGTAGTTTCGCAGCAGCTTTTCACCATGCGCAGCGCGACTTTCTGGCGGCACGTCATTTGGTGTTTTATATTTGCCTGAAAGCATGCCGCGCGCTAACGGACTGTATACCATGACGCCTACACCTTCAGATTGACTAAACGGCAGCAGCTCTTGTTCAATTTCACGAGAGAGAAGATTATACTGAGGCTGAACGGAAATAAATTTTTCAAGATTCATTTTGTCACTAATATGATGAGACTTTGCGATTTGCCACGCGGCATAATTGGAGCAGCCAATATAACGAACTTTGCCTTGACGAACTAAATCATCTAGCGTGCGAAGCGTTTCTTCCATAGGTGTATTCGGATCAAAAAGATGAACTTGATAAAGATCAATGTAGTCTGTCTGCAGTCGTCGCAGCTGATTATCCACTTCTCTCATAATATGTGTGCGTGAAAGGCCTTTATCATTTTGGCCTTTTCCTACGGCAATGCCGACTTTTGTTGCGAGCACAACATCATCTCGTTTTCCTTTCAACGCGCGCCCAATAATTTCTTCAGATTCCCCTGTGCCATATCCAAACTCTTCATCCTGCCCTTTTCCGTAATAGTTGGCTGTGTCAATGAAGTTAATTCCGTTTTCAATGGCGCTATGTAAAATAGCTGCCGACGCTTTTTCGTCAATCCATCGTCCAAACGCCATGGTACCTAGACATAAATTTGATACTTCCAGACCTGTTGTTCCAAGCTTTCGATATTGCATCGATACCCTCTCCTTTGTATGGCTGTCTTTACTCTCTCTTATCATACACCTTAACGTCCACTTTAAGACAAGCCTTAAGCGTGCGTGCATATACAAAAAACGGCTAGGAACAGGCAGTGCTTCTAGCAGTTTCTGGGTTCATTTTCCACTTATTTTTTTGCAATTCGCTTCTTCAGTAGACATAATATGGTAAGATAAATCATAGCTTACTCCTTATCRAAACTACATTAGGCTGCCGCTGTTAAAATAACGGCGATTCCATTAAAACAAGCATGAATGATCATACTTGGAAGCAGCGACTTTGTTTTTTCGTACACCCATGCAAACACGAGACCTGATAAAAAGTTAACGGGCAAGGTATTGTACGTTGGAATATGCACCAGCATAAAGATAAACGAACTTCCCACTAATCCAACGACAATCCCTCCTTTACGTTTCAGCCACGTATAAAAAAATCCTCGGTAGATAATCTCTTCATAAAAAGGTGAGATCACAGCGGCTGAAACAAAGGCAAGTATAAATGAAAACAGCGACAGGTCTTGCTGTAAACTGGCTGTTTTTTTATTTTCATACGTCATACCAAACCATTCCATTAGCACAACAATTGCCACACTTCCTAAGATCAGCACAAAAAGCCAAAAAAGAATGCGCGGCCAGTGCCGTTTTGAAAACCATTGAAAACCAATTTTTCTATCACCAGCCTGAACCATCAGCCCATACAGAGCTGATAAAAACACAGCTGCCATAACAAACCCAGTAGCTGTTCCAGCATAAAGGTCATTTTTAAACAGGGAATGTAAAGCATCCTGCAATATGCCTTCAATTAAGATAGGCACCCCAATAAACGTGACGACCAGCATAATTACGAATGATTTTATTGTCCATAATCCTTGATTTTTTTGTTTCAATTTACTTCGCCTCCCTTTTACATATATTCAGTATAAAAGGTGACGTAACGTTACCTGCAAGCATTTTTTTGGAGGGATTAAAAATGATTTATTTTTCTACTGGGCAAGCCGCTAAAAAATTAGGCCTCACGGTGCGTACACTTCGTTACTACGATCAAATTGGCTTGCTTCATCCATCGTCAAAATCAGAAAATGGAAAACGCTCCTACTCAGAAACGGATTTATTCACACTAGAGAAAATTACTTTGTTAAAAAACTTAGCCGTTCCTTTGCGAGATATTGAACTTATTCTTCATCAAGTGAGTATTGATGAACTTCTAGCGATTCACCAGCAAAAACTTCAGCAAAAAACTTCAGAAATTCAACGAGCTTTAGAACATACTCATACTCTTCGCAACAGTATAAAAATAGAAGGTGAATTAAACTGGAAGCAGCTCCTTCCTTTAGTTCAAAATCAGTCTACTACTAAAAGCAGCTGGACTGATCTGCTTTCGGTTTCAATAGAAGAAAGTGAGATTCTGCAGCATGATTTGCCTAAAATGGAGAATGCGAGTGCCGATAAATGGATTAACATGATAAAACGAGTTCAGCTTTGCTTAAAGCATCAGCGTGCACCTCAATCTGAAGATGGACAGCTAATTGCAGCTGATATACTGCTTTTATCCAGTGAGCTATTTGGCCCTCACACGGCTTTAGAAAAAGCCTTTTGGGATGTTCGCAAATCTCCTGAGGCATCAAGTTCACTTAATCTCTACCCTATTGACAGCGAAGTCCTTCAATTTATTGAAGATGCGATTATTTTTTACGAACAACACATAAAGGAATGAAGGTATTGAAAAGAGAAAAGCTGTTTGCTAATTCTTCTTATAAAAAATTATTTATTTCAAGCACTGCGGCAAGCTTCGGAGATTTATTTGATATGTTTGCGGTGATGACGCTTTTTACATACGTGTGGCACGCAAATTCCCTCTGGATTACGCTTATTCCTGTCGCGTACGCTTTACCTAGTATCCTGCTAAGTCAAGCAGCAGGAAATTTAGCGGACCGCTATGATAAAGTACAGCTGATGTTTCTGTCTGAACTAGTCCGTCTTCTGTTCACATGTCTGTTATTTTTCACAAATGAACCGTTTTTGGCACTTGGGGTGCTGACGCTGCGCTCTATGAGTTCTGTTATGAAAGTGCCCGCACAGCTCTCTTACGTTCGAGAAGTGGTCAAAGAAGATCAGCTGCTGCAGGCCTCTACTTTACAAAACATTATGTTTCAAGTTGCCAAAGTTGTGGGGCCGTTTCTCGGAGCCGCCGCGCTGACGATTACAACGCCAAAAGCATGCATTTTAGTTAATGCCGCAGCTTGTATGATTTCTATTGGCGTGCTGTTTCCACTTAAAAAAGCAGGTAAAAACATTCAAGGGCAAGCTGCTCGTTCTTCCCATCAAGCGAAAGAAACGTACTCAAACGGCTGGAAAATCGTTTTTCAGCACTCACTCCTTTTACGCGTCGTTATTTTGTTTCACCTTTCGTATTTTGTAGTGATGCTTGTTGACGCTCAAATTAGCATCTTTCTACGAGATGTGCTGCCTCACCATCCGGAAATGCTCGGCTGGCTGCTTTCTGGAATCGGACTGGGGGCGCTAGCAACAGGAGTGTATCTTAATAGAAAAAAACAAGTTCACCATCCATTTAGACTGTTATCACTTGGACTGCTTCTATTTGGAGGGGCTTTATTTTTCATTAGCTGCTTTAATCCAGCTGTTATGTCACGCTATTTCATTTTGATTGCTGCACCTATTGGAGGAGCTGGAGTTGGGCTTAATTTACTGCTGTTTAACTATATCGTTCAAACACACAGYGACAAGGAACACCTCGGAAAAGTGTACGGATTCATCAACACCTTAACGAGTGCCGTTTTACTTACTGCTCCTCTTCTTGGAGGCATGGTCGTAAAGCTTGCAGGTGCTCAGACGACTTTTTTAACGGCGGCAATCATCATCGTAAGCGTTGGATTTGTGAGTATGCTGATGYCTCTGCGTGATAAACGGGAAAGAAAYGTTCAGATTGACGCATAAAAAACAGCTTGAGGTTATACCTCAAGCTGTTTTTATAGACTCCTATTCATCAACCAGCGGCTACATAAATCAAAGCAGCTAATATGTTCGGTACTGCAATAGCTCCAAATCGTTTTGCATCTTCAACTCGGCTCACCTTGCGCGTCTTTTTGGCTGAAAAGAATGTGCCTGTACTTCCTAGCACGATACTATCAATAAGGTATGCCAAAGCTAAAACCAGTGATACTGCTCCCATTGTGCCTGACACAAAATAGAGATAGCTCCACTTTTCTGTAAAAGCAGCAAGGGCAAGAACAATCCCTACCGTCACGATACCTGCTATAAATCCTTTTTTAATCATTGCATCCCTCTTCCCTTCCTGCCCCTTAAATTTTACCATATACTTCTTTTTTGTAAGATATCTTACATTTCACTCTACTATACTCACACCTTATGGTAAAATTAGTAAGAGAGGTGGTACATGTGAAAAAACGTCAAGGAATCACGCTGCTTTTATTTATACTCGGAGCAGCCTCTATTTCTTTTGGGATGGCTTTGAAAAATATCTTTCCTTATTCCCCTGCAGCCGGGTGGATTTTAGGAACACTGCTTTTGTTAGGAAACTCGTTTTATACGAGAAGATACTTACATAGAAGGTCAATTAAGAAGTAAATATCCGCCCTGAGCCGTATATACAAACCTTCATTCGGTTATGGTAAAATAGATAAGCAAAAACTGGATGTAAGGAGATTTTGAGTTTGAAAACAGGATTAATATCTGGCATTATATCTTTAATTATTGTGATTATCATTTCTATTACAGCAGGCAACTGGCAGTATATTTACTATATTTCAGGCCCTCTTGGCATATTACTTACGGCAATTGCACTCGTAACCTTACTGGACGCATTTCGATTTGAAACGAGAGGACCTTACTTTACCCCGGTCCGGCAGCGAGAGGATACCGAATGGATGAAACGTTTTATTATTGCAGCTGTCCCTCATTTAGTTGCTTCATGTATTTGTATCTTAATTTTATAGAAATCAAAAAGCCAATGAATGATCTTCATTGGCTTTTCTTATTTATTATGTTAAATACCGCGCGACATACCGTAATAATCAATACGGTAATCCACAGCTCCTTCTGCAAATACATTTACAGCTGATTTGGAATCTTTTTTCGGGAATACCCGGGAAGTGAAGACAATTTTGCCGCCGTTTATATAAATTTCGACGATGCTTTTGTCGACAAATACGCGAACATCGACTTCATTTGACGCTGTCCATTTTTCAGAGCGAACCACACCGTATTCCGTTGCATATTGATGGTGGAATGAAGAACGGTCGAGTCGCACTTCTTGCTTTTCTGTATCAAACACGAGGCGAAGCTCTTCTTCTTTACTATTAAATAGCTCTAAACCAAACTGTTTGGCCCCTATCTCGCGGAACGTCATATTGATTTCATATGCATTGTTTGTTGCTTCATCAATGATCACTTCTTCATTTTTTAGCGTTCCTCTAAAATGAACCGCTTGATCTCGAAGCTTATGTAACTCTTCTACAGGCTTTTGAACAAGTTCATTTCCTTCAAGCGAAAGCTCACGAGGAAGCGTTAAGGCATGGGCCCATCCGTATTCGTCTGACGGATAGTCAACGTCCGGGTTTCCAATCCATGCAAATAGCAAGYGACGTCCGCTTTCATCTTGGAACGTTTGCGGTGCATAAAAGTCAAACCCTTTATCAATTTCACGGTAATACTCCATTTCAAACGTTAAACTTTCTACATCAAATGTTCCCACCGCGTAAATCACATTATAAATATTATGAAAATCGTGGCCATCCACTTTGATTCCTTGCGGCGAAAAGACAAACACATCTTTTCCGTCCAGTTTAAAGTAATCTGGGCACTCCCACATATAGCCAAAGTCAGGAAGCGATGTTTTAACTTCGCCTTTAAATGACCACTGAAGCGCATCGCTTGATTCATACACAATTAACGCGCCCGTTTCGTTTTCACGCTGAGCGCCTAGCAGCATATAATATGTATCATTTTCTTTCCATACTTTCGGATCACGCACATGTCCTGTATACCCAGCAGGAACACCTTGTACCGCTGGATTATGCGTGTATTTTTCCACACTTCCATCCCTGTTTAGCATCGCGATACATTGATTAGCTGAACGTGAGCCGTCTTCGTATTTTACATTCCCCGTATAAAACAGCAGCCCTTGACCATCTTTTTCAATCGCGCCGCCTGAGTATGCGCCGTGCGATTCATATTCTTCCGTTGGCGTTAACGCAACCGGAAGGCGTTCCCACGTTACTAAATCCGTAGATTTCACATGAGCCCAGTGCTTCATTCCATGCATCGCACCGTACGGATACCACTGATAAAACACATGATATTCACCGTTTAATTGAATCAATCCGTTTGGATCATTCATCAGCCCGTACTGTGGATGAATATGATAAATCGGCTGCCAGGTGTCTTTGATTGCTTTGTCTTTTAATGCTTCTAACTCTCCAGATTTTGCTTCTAAAATCGTTCTGTACTTCGATTCAGCCATTTCTTCAATCCCTCCAGCATCTAAAAAAAGAGAACGTATTCTCCTTGCCCTCTATGATATAAAATTTTAAGTGAAAATGCTACCAAAGAACGAATGTTGTCGTTTTCTTGTGTCGGATTTTACAGATAAGTTTTTTTCTGTTTTTATAGCAGAAAAGAAGGTTTTTCTGTCAGATGGTTGAATACTATATACAATCAAATTTCACCAGCCTGTACGAGCGTCCGACGGCACTTGCACATTTTTTTAGCGAATCATTTGCGTTTTACAGGAAGTATTCAACAAAATGGTAAACCCTTCATATTACATATTATAAAAGGAGGAAATGTCATGACAAAAGAAAACGTAAAAGAAACAGTGGGTAAAGAAACAAAAGGTGGAAGCAAAGAGTTATTAGTCGGCACGTTAGTAGGCAGCGTAGTCGGTGTCACAACAGCTTTACTAGTAGCGCCAAAGTCTGGAAAAGAGCTGCGTGCTTCTATTCAAGACGGAGCGAATCAAGCACTTGCTAAAACAGGTCAAGTGAAAGAAACGGTATATGCAAAAGGCCAAGACCTCAAACAGCGCACGGCCCGCCTTTCACAAAAAGTCTCCGAACAATCTTCGCAAGTTGTCAACAAAGTGAAATCTCTGCGCACTGCTAAAGAACAGCCGCTTGCAGAAACGGCTGCAGCAGAAGAGCTTGAAACGACAGAAATCGTTCAAGATCCTGTTCTTGAAGCTGAAGCGGTGCAAGAAGAATTAAATACAATTACGCAAGAAGTAAGTGATTTAGAACAATCTGTCGATGAAACAAGACGTTAATAACAAGCTGTAGAGATATCTCTACAGCTTTTATGTATATTCGCTATCCTTCCTTCCACCCTTCAAAAAAATAGCCTCCGTACGGACACGGCTCTGATTCCGGCAGTTCTTCATAACGCTGTCCGCTGTAATACTTCGCCAGCACAATCTTAGGCTTAAAAGCCGCTACTCCTTCACTGTCTTCTTTCCCCGCTCCGCTTTCTCTCATCAAACAAAAAATATCCATTCCCGCAAACTCTCCGTACCCTTGATAGCACGACTCATAATAAACTTTACCAGGTATCACCAAATAGCACTCCCGCTGCCACGACGGCTGTTTACTGTAGACACTCGCAATACTTATTCCACTCACTGCACACTTCCAGCTGCAAATTCCAACCATACAACGCCTCCAACGACTTGATAGTCTATTCATCTACAACTTTTGATGAAATCAAACATCCGTTGACATGTACAGAATTTTATCCTCCACCAAAAACCTATACTACCAGATATCCTGTCCCCTTGACTTCACCCCAAAAGTGCTACATCGATAGAAATAAAAAAGGTCTGATAAATCGACCATTTCTGGTGATTATCAGACCTCAAGTTTTTCTGCATTTGAGCGGCTTATTTGCTGTTCAAGCGATTTAGCTAGCAGTACGATTTCATGATCTACATATTTTGTTTTGATTTCTTCGATTTCCATTAATGTTTTAGAAAAGCTTTCTGCATTATTTCCCTGTCTGTGCTGCACATCTTTAAAGAAATCAAGCAGTGCCTCGTTAGACTGCGTTGGACGGCTAAAATCAATCGTGTACATTTTGTACCCCAGTGTTAAATTTGTTGTAGTTGTCATAATTATTTCCCCCATTCTTCCTATAGTGATATATCTTCTACTCTTTACCCTTTAAT
>NZ_JBFULJ010000053.1:0-15527 GCF_056400385.1 Priestia sp. P5_B4 | reverse complement strand
CATTATGACCGGTTAAAATATCTTGAATAATCTCTTTTTGTCCTAGTCGAAATTGGCTATAGCCAAATTGTTTCTGTAGAAGTTGTTCTATCTTCACATCAAACACCACTTTTTTTAGTATCAGGTAAAATGTTTTGCTAATACGAGACGAATCTGAAAATAGGTAACGTCGTCTTTTACTTCTTCTTTTATCATCTTTAATTTATTTGTACGCAAACCTTCAAAGGCTGAGATGATTTTTTCCTGCTGCTTAGGCGATACGTATGCATCGATTGAAAAAGATGGAACAAACAGAGCTAATTCTGCAATATGGTCTTCAATTGTACTTTCTTTTAAACGCCTTATATAAGCAATTTCTTCAAGCGTCTTGCCTTTTTGAAGCCAGCTATACGTTTTTAACGTCGAGCTTGTCAAAGGCAATTCTAAATATAGATCACGTAAAAAAGAAGACAGTACATGAAAGCTTTCATTATTTTTACTTACTTTTTCAATGATATGGTGAATAACCCCTAAAAGTTGAATATGAACATAATGCTCATCGAGTTCATATTGATATGCTAACTGATTTTTTGTAAAGCCTACTCTTTGGTATCCAGTCAGCTGCAAAACAAAAAGAGACGCGTCCCGTTCCGTGCAGCCTTTCAAGCACGTTCGGAGCTCTTCGAATAGCTCGGCGGCTAACTCTTGACGCGTTTGCTTTTGAGACATAATATACGTTTTGACCCATTGAATGACCTCAGCATTTTTGGAAATGGGTAAAAACCCTTTTTGAAAATACTGTAGGTTTGATAAGGTCTGAATGAACAAAGTGATTCTTGCTAAAAATAATTGAGTACTGCTTGCGAATTTCCATCCGTCTAAAGCTGGATGAAAGGGTCGAGCCGTCAGTTCATCTTCAAGGCGTGCTTGTCCCTTATCTGTCATCACATACTTTTGATTTTCAGTTTCTTCAATATACTGCTGTTCTTTTAAATATGTAACGCAGGTTTCAAAAGACCGTTTATCTAAGTAAACAAATGACTGAAAAAGAAACGAAATTCCAAAAAATTTTCCGTCTTGAATCGTTTGAGCTGACTTTTTACCTGTTAATAAATGATAAATACCATAGGCGGTTCGCTCACCTTTTAACTGTTTTATACAAAATAAAATGCTAACTTGAATATAATTCAAAGGTGTCAACTTCCTTTCTCATTCATTGTACCAAAAGTGACCAATAGCATGTGAGATAAAGGCTTTTTAGCTCTTTCCTTTATGTATTAAAACGTTTGGGTAAGTGAAGAAACCTTGATTTGATAAGCATTCTCAGTGACTTTTCTATTGAAAAGTTTTATAAATCATTTTACAATGAATAAGGAGAAATTTCACTCTTGATTCGCGAAGAGATTATATAATGAGAAATTTTCGAACACTTTACAGGAGGTCTTGTTATGCCAAAATATACAATTGTTGATAAAGATACTTGCATCGCATGCGGCGCTTGCGGAGCAGCAGCACCAGACATTTATGATTATGATGATGAAGGTATTGCATTCGTAACACTAGATGATAACCAAGGTGTAGTAGAAATTCCAGAAGATCTAGAAGATGATATGATGGATGCAATGGAAGGCTGCCCTACGGATTCAATTCGCGTAGCGGATGAAAAATTCGAAGGCGATGCTAATAAATTCGAATAAGTATTGAGCAAACCTGTAGTGTACATGCTGCAGGTTTTTTTATATATAAAAATCGCTCTCCCCGGGAGAGCGATTGAATTAAACAGCAATGCGACGCGTGATCCATTGCTTCATTTTTGAAAACAATAAGACAAAGATACCCCCTGTTGCTGCTCCTTTTATTAAGTTAAACGGCAAAATACCTGCAACGATATATTGACGTGCTTGTTCACTAGACATTTCTGGCGATTGCAAGAAGATTGTATACGCTGGTAAGAAGACATAATAATTTAAGACAGCCATGAGTACCGTCATTACCACCGTACCCGTAACCAAACCTATCGTTACGCCTTTAGCCGTTTTAAATCGGTTGAACATGTATGATACAGGAAGAACGAACAGTAAACCAGCCACAAAGTTAGCCACTTGACCAACTGGAACCCCTGTAGCACTTCCTTGAATTAAATAATTCAATAAATTTTTTATTCCTTCTACTATAACAGCAGCCATCGGTCCAAATACAAGTGCTGCTACGAGTGCAGGAATTTCGCTAAAATCAATTGTTAAAAACGGAGGTAATCCAGGAATCGGAAAATTAATCATCATTAAAATATAAGCAATACTACTTAACATTCCTAGTATGACCAGCTTTTGAGTTTTCTTACTTTGTTGCATCTTGCCTCTCTCCTTCTTTGTGATCCACTCTTCAAAGAAGAAAGGTTCAACTTTATATCCCCACGCAAAAACCTCCCAACAAATGATTCGTTGAGAGGAGACATGGCAGGCATATTTAATAAACGTTCATCACATTAAGTTTTGAACGCTGAACCTCCACCTTCTCCCATCCAGACTGTACTGTCGGCTTTGGAATTTCACCAAATCTGCTCGTATGTATTACATATAAGCTCGCGGGCTCAAAACAATTTGTTTTTTACCGCCGGTCGGGAATTTCACCCTGCCCCGAAGATAGACCAATATTTAATTATGAATTTATTATATGTTATCTCGAATTAAAAGTAAATAAAGAAGTTTTTCAATTCCTATTAAATTGATGTCTTTTATAAACTTCATTACTGTTTTATATGTAAAATWAGGAAATAAGTGCATAACCAACAGCATTATGACATATTTATAGTTTCAATTTTACGTTTATAATTGTGTATTTGATAACTAATCATAAAGTTTGAAAAATATAATTGACAGAATTTTTTTAACATGGTAAATTATCAAATATTTGATGATAGTAAAATCCAAGGGAGATGTTCACGTCATGTATAATGTATTAGTAGCTGATTCAATTAGCAATGAAGGTCTTGCTCCACTACTTGAAGCTCCTCATGTGAATCTTACGCGAAAAAAAGTTGAAGAAGTTGAGAATGATTTGCATACGTACGATGCGCTTTTAGTACGGAGTGCTACGACGGTTACAGAGGATTTGCTGGCAAAAATGCCGAATTTAAAAATTGTTGCTCGCGCTGGAGTAGGTGTCGATAATATTGATATTGAAGCCTCAACCAAACGAGGGGTTGTCGTTATTAACGCGCCGAACGGAAATACCATTTCAACAGCGGAACATACATTTGCTATGATGGCTAGCTTGTTTCGGCATATCCCCCAAGGAAATGCTTCAGTCAAAGCGCGCGAATGGAACCGCTCAGCATTTGTTGGAACAGAGCTTAATCGCAAACACCTGGGCATTATCGGATTTGGACGAATTGGCTCAGAGCTTGCCAAACGCGCAAAAGCCTTCAATATGAGCGTTCACGTTTACGATCCTTTTTTAACTTCTTCCCGAGCTGAAAAGCTAGGCGTAGAACTATTATCCCTGGATGAATTACTAGCAGCAGCGGATGTTATTACCGTGCACACTCCGCTTACCAAAGAAACAAAGGGATTGCTTAATCATGACACGTTAGCCAAAACAAAGAAGGGCGTGTTTTTATTAAACTGCGCACGCGGCGGGATCATTGATGAAAAAGCCTTAGTTCATTATTTAGAAATTGGTCATGTTCAAGGTGCAGCTATTGACGTATTTGAAGTTGAGCCGCCGAYTGATAACCCTTTGTTACATTTTGATCAAGTTATTACAACTCCCCATTTAGGAGCTTCTACAAAAGAAGCCCAGCTTAACGTTGCTGAAGACGTGGCACATGACGTTTTGCGTTTTCTAGAAGGTAATCCTGTAAGCTCATCCATTAATTTACCGACGCTTTCTAAAGAAGTTTTTGAAAAAATTCAGCCGTTTACGAGCCTTACTAAACAAATGGGAGCTATTTTGTCTCAATGCATGCGAGAACCTGTTCAGCATATCTCTATCTCCTACGGAGGTACAGTGACGGATTTGGAAACCACTTATATTACACGGAGCTTATTATCAGGCTTTTTGACTCATCGTATCGACTCACCTGTTAACGAAGTCAATGCTTCTATGATTGCCAAAGAACGAGGAATTACATTTGGTGAAAAAACATCGGAAGATACGCAAGGATATTCCAATATGATTGACGTTACCGTAACAGGCGAACAGCGTACATTTACCATTACGGGCACCTATATAGCCGGCTATGGACCTCGAATTGTTAATATTGATTCGTTTGATATTGATTTTTATCCGGAAGGGCACCTTCTTTATATCCGTCACAGTGATCAGCCCGGAGTTATTGGAAATGTAGGGAAAGTACTTGGAGATTTGCGTATTAACATTGCTACCATGCAAGTGGGCCGTAAGCAAAAAGGCGGAGAAGCCATTATGATGCTTACGTTCGATAAGCTTTTAGATGATTCTGTCATCTCTTCGTTAAAACAAACAAGCGAAATTGTGACCATACAGCGTATTGAATTGTGACATTGAAAAAAAGAGCCTGAGCGGCTCTTTTTTTATGGACTTATTTTTAACACTTGTCCTGCATTTAACATCGTATTTTCTAAATGATTCCACTTTCTTAGCTGATCCATATCTACTTCATATTTGACTGCGAGCTCAGATAATGTATCTCCTTGATGGATAAGAATACAGTTATCAGAAGTCTGATGTAACTGCTGAAAAACCGTGGCAGCTAAATCGCTTTTTACGTATGCCGATAGTTTTTGCTTGTCCAATTTGGCAAGTGGGTTTACTGCATTGGTTTTATCCGGATTCCAACTTCCTTGATGAACTTCAAAATGCAAATGCGCACCTGAAGAGCGCCCTGTATTGCCAACTCGTCCAATGTTTTGACCAGCGGCTACACGATTTCCTTCTGCAACAAAACGTTCCTCTAGATGAGCATAAACCGTTTCATATCCATTTGTTTGTTTGATAAAAACAACCTGTCCATATGTATTTGAATAATAAGAGCGGCTCACCACTCCTTTTGCGACAGCATACACCTGTTTACCAACAGGTGCTGCTATATCAATTCCAAAGTGTTTGGCGTGACGTGAACCAAATATATCAGTTAAGACTCCTTCAACCGGCCACTCCCACTGCTTCTCTTCTGCTTTTACCATTTGCCCGCCCAAAAATAAAAGACCTATACACAATCCCATTACTAATACAACCAATATTCTTCTTAACACGTCAATCATGAAGAAAGAACCTCCTATGTAGATCATTGCACACAAAACATACTATATGCCAATTCTTTCTCTTTTAGACTTGTTTATAGAAAAAATAAAGAGATGTGATTCTCCACTGAATCACATCTCTTTGTTATTCTTATTATTTCAGCCGAACAAACTGCTATTTAGCATATGTTTACTTTGGCAGTTTGATGAAGAAAGTTGTTCCTTCATTTAATTCACTTTCAACCGCAATGATCCCTTGATGTGCCTCCACGATATTTTTGGCGATTGCAAGCCCAAGACCAGTTCCTGACTTCCCTCTCGTTCTGGCTTTATCCGCTTTATAAAATCGTTCAAATACAAATGGAAGATCTTCTTTCGGAATGCCTGCTCCTGTATCTTGAACAGAAAGATGGATTTCGGATTGACTTTTATCAAGATGCAGCTTTACTTCTCCGTAGTCATCCGTATGACGAATAGCATTATCAATTAAGTTTGTCAGCACTTGTTCCATACGGTCTGAATCAATCATCGCTTCAAATTCATCTTCTACTTTTCCATTAAGAGACAGTTTAATATGTTTTTCTTTAGCTAACCCTTGAAACTTACGCAAAACACGTTCTGTAAATTCAACCATTGCTACAGATTCTAAGTGAAGCTGCACATGTCCCGCTTCCATTCGCGCCAAATCTAAAAGTTCATTTACAAGCCGGCCCATACGGAGTGATTCATCATAAATCACCTGTGCAATTTCTTTCTTTTCTTCATCCGTACTTGCAATATCGTCAATAATAGCTTCACTATAACCTTGAAGCATAGAAATAGGTGTACGCAATTCATGAGACACGTTTGCAATAAAATCTTTTCTCGATTTATCAAGTTTACGCTCTTCAGACATATCCCGTAGTACGGCTACAGCACCGCGAATTTTCGTTTGATTATAGAGCGGTGACATTAAAATGACCCACGTTTTCCCTTGAATTTTCAATTCTGCACTTCGCTCCGTTTCAGTCTCTACTACTGTTTGAAACAAATGGACAACGTTTGCTGGAAGCTCAGGCACCTGCTGATTGTTGACATCCTGCTCGTAATACCAAGTCTGAAGAAAATGCTCCGCTGGGGGATTGGTAATTAAAATCGACCCGTCTCTACTAAACGTAATAACACCGTCTGCCATACTGCTTAAAATACTTGAAAGCTGCTCTTTTTCCTGATTAAGCGCATTGAGGTTAAACTTTAACTGCCTGCCCATTTGATTAAAAGCAATCGCTAACTCTCCAATTTCATCGTGAGTTAAAATAGGTACTTTTGTATCAAAGTTGCCTTTTGTTACTTCAAATGCCGCCTGCCTCATTTTTCTAAGAGGCGCTGTAATTCGAGTGGATAAGAAAAAAGCAAAGATAGTAGTTAAAATAATAGCAATACCTGCAGCCAATAAAATGAACTTAGTCGTATATTGAGCGGGTTCTTCAATTTCAGAAAGAGATTGATACAAATAAACGCCGCCTGTCGGTTTGTTATCTTTCATTAAAGGTACACCGACAACAAACATTAAAGGTTCATCACTCGTGTCTTTCTTTGTGGTCATGTACATTTTTTCCCGTATTACTTTACCTTTTTCAACCACTTGATTTAGCTGATCGTTTTGTTTAACAATGGCCGAAATAGCTTTCTTATTTTCTTTATCAGGATGTGTGGAATGCCAATAAAAATCTTTGTCTTGAACAATAACTACACTTGCTTGGTCTGCAAGTTCACGAGCAATGGATAGTCCTAGTTTTTCATCGTCCGTTTCCTGCACAATGGTAGAGATTTTAGCAGCCGTTTTAGTTAAACGGTTTTCTGCATCTACAACATGATAATTTTCAAAAAACTGAAGCAATAAAATAGTCAAAATAAATAAAACAAGCGTGACGAGCAATAGGATAGTAAACCATAGTTTACCAACTACACTTCTCCAAAACATCAGTTATTTTCAACCTCAAATTTATACCCTACTCCCCATACGGTCACAATCATTTTCGCCGCTTGGGACGATACACGATTTAACTTTTCACGCAAACGCTTGACGTGCGTATCTACCGTACGAAGATCTCCAAAGAAATCATAATGCCATACTTCACGCAGCAGCTGCTCTCTGTCATATACTTTATCTGGCGTTTTTGCGAGATAGCATAATAATTCATATTCTTTTGGAGTTAAGTTAACTTCTTTTCCGTCTGCTGTAACGCGATGTGCATCATTATCAATCGTTAAGTGATCAAAGACAATAAGATTTTTCACGCTCGTTTCTGGTTGAATAAACGTTGCTTGAGAAGAACGTCGAAGCAGTGCTTTTACGCGAAGAACCACTTCTCTTGGGCTAAACGGCTTAACGATATAATCATCTGTGCCTACTTCAAACCCTTGGACTCTGTTTACTTCTTCCCCTTTAGCTGTAAGCATGATAATAGGAGTTGCTTTTTTCTCCCGAATTTGTTTACAAACCTCAATACCATCTATGCCGGGCATCATTAAATCTAATACAATCAAATCATAATCTATGTGTAACGCTTTTTCGATTGCTTCATGCCCATCGGCTGCTTCTTCAATGATGTATCCTTCTTTTTCTAAGTACATTTTTAACAATCGTCTAATGCGATCTTCATCGTCTACTAGCAGTAACCTTTGTTCGTTTTGCATGTATTTTCAACCTCCTAGTCTTAGTGTACAAAAAAAAACCGGCGAGTTCTACTTATGATACCCAAACAATGTGACAATTCGTGAACACCTTTACGAAAAACAGCTTTTTTTACCAAAAAGAGGCTGAGACGTAACGAAATCCATGCAATCTACAGCTGAATAAATAAAATAAAGAAGCTAGTAGGGATCGCTTGTTCCACGGCTATAAGTACCTATATACACGAACCTTGCGTTCACCATCTCAATGAAAAAATCCGAACGAATGAGATTCTCCATCAAGAATCTCATTCGTTCGGATCTTCCTTCAACTAAAATATCTTTGTTTCAGCCTCTATTCTATTTTTAAAGGTTACGCATATGAATGTAAACCTGCAATAATTAGGTTCACAGCCACTAAGTTGAACATAATGATGGCAAATCCGCCAACTGCAAGCCAAGCTGATTTTTCACCGTGCCACCCTTTCGACAGCCGAAGATGAAGAAAAGCAGCGTAAAATAAAAATGTGATCAGCGCCCACACCTCTTTAGGGTCCCACCCCCAAAAGCGCGTCCAGGCCATCTGAGCCCAAATCATAGCAAAAATAAGTGCTCCTAGTGTAAAAATAGGAAACCCAATTGCCACTGCTCTGTAGCTTACTTCATCAAGCAAGTCGCTGTTTACCTGCTTCACAAGCGGCTGCAGCGCGGCTCCAATTCGCTTCCGTAAAATGAAACGAATCAGCCAATATAAGACAAAGCCGCCGCCTAACGACCAAATAACCGTATTTAATTTTTTAGCATTGATAATAGCGGGCATATCAATAAGCGGCTGTATATCGTTCCCGGCTGTCCACTCACTTTGATGCGGTCCCACTAGCGGAACCATATGATATACGACTTGCTCTTGTTCTCCACTTTTATTAATCCAATTAAATGATGACTCGTAGTGAGCCGCATTAAAAGCTAGCGTCACCGCTACAAACCCAAGCGTACTAATAAGCGTATACAGGATGA
The DNA here is from genome assembly GCF_056400385.1 of Priestia sp. P5_B4. Lineage (NCBI taxonomy): Bacteria > Bacillati > Bacillota > Bacilli > Caryophanales > Bacillaceae > Priestia > Priestia sp. P5_B4. The sequence continues at coordinate 6,654 of NZ_JBFULJ010000053.1, read as the reverse complement.
ATTCCAGCCAAAATGCTTTTTTATTTCGCTTGGATTGGTCAATCGTTTTGATTAAATAAATCAATCCTGCAACAAAGCTAATGGAAAGCACGGCTTCACCCGTAGCTGCGGTTGTAACGTGAATATGCAGCCAATTCGTTTGAAGAGCCGGTATCAGCGGCGTAATTTCAGTTGGAAACATGCTTGCATAAGCAATGATCAAAAGAGCCACCGGCAATGCAAACAATCCAAGCATGCTAAGACGATAAATAAAGTAAATAACAATAAATGCGCCAACAAGCATCATGCCAAAAAACGTCGTAAATTCAAATAAATTACTAACAGGAGCGTGGCCTGATGCAATCCACCTTGTAATAAAGTAGCCAATCTGTGCAATAAAGCCGATGATGGTAACCGCAATTCCAAACGTTGCCCACTTTGTTTTCTTTTGAGCTGCTCGCTTATCTCGAATAGCTCCTCCGAAAAAAAAGGTTGCAACTAAATAAGCAATAAACGCCACATACAGTAAATTACTACTTATACTCGCGTAATCCATGCTTTTTCCTCCTATTTTGTTTCTTTATCATTTTGGTCCTTCAGCTGTGTAAGGGATGTTGATTCTAATAAACCATTTAGTTCTTTTTTTAGCCCATACCAGTTTTTATTTGTATGTGCGGCCAACCATATCTCATTATTGACTTTTTGAATCCACATGCGGCGATGATTCCAATACATCCCTTGAACCACACCAATCATAAAGATGGCTCCGCCAATTCCTAAAAACCAAAGCGTATAGTCTCTGCGAACGGTTAATCCCGTTACATTTTTCGTTTCCACACCAGCAAAGGTCATTTTATAATCGTTATTTCCTAGCGGCTCCAAGTTCTCTCTAATTCCAACAAAAGCAACTTCCCCTTTTTTATGCTGAGGGGTAATCATTTTAAATACAAAAGCGGGATTGTTAGGCACTCTGGTCTTTGTATTTGGATTTCCTTCATCATCAAAGAAAAAGTCTGGAAAGTAACTCATGAGCTTGACTTTATATCCGTTTTTTAGATCATATGTTTCTTTTGGATTATGTAAATCTACTGTAAGTGAACCAACGTTTCTATTTGCATTTTTATCTGTTAAATGGAAAGACATAGAGYTAAACTCATTTAACTTGAAGTCCACTTGGTACATGGCATATCCTTCAAACTTAAGCGGCTGATTCACACGAATCTCTGAATCTTTTATTTTCTTTAATTTTGGATCTGCTCCCGGTATAAGCTTTCCTTCGCGCTTATACAAACTAACATCCGCTTCATATTTTTTGGCCACTTTATTATTCCCTGCACGATCAATTGCTTCTTGAAACACGGCGCTTTCGCTATCTTTATCATACATTTCAACAGTAAAACGATGGTTTTTCAAAAAATACTCTCCGTTCGTCCCGGGAATAACTTTTGTTTCACCTTCACGGATCCAAAGAACTTCATCTATATACATACCTGGTACAAACCTAAGCATAGCACCTAGTAAAAAGATAATGAGACCGATATGATTAACGTATGGACCCCATCTTGAGAAGCGTCCTTTTTCAGCCAGCAGATTGCCGTTTTCTTCACGAATAGAGTATCTTCTTTTTTTAAGCATACTTTTTACATGTTCATAATCTTGATCCGTCCACGATGATGAAGTGCTATATAAACGCTGTCTTTTTAAGAAGTTTGGATGTTTTGTTACACTCTGCCTTTTTAGAGCTCGGTACAAAGGCACTACTCGATCTAAACTGCAAATGACTAACGACATTCCTAAAGCAGCAATTAAAAGCAAGTACCACCACGATTCGTAGAGATGATGAAAACCTAACTTATAATAAAGCTCTCCTGTCCATCCATATTCCTTTTGGTAATACTCATCTGCTGTCACATTAGGAGGTATGTAAGCTTCTTGAGGATAAATGGTTCCGACTGCAGACGCAACAAGCGTCACAATAATGATCCAAATACCTACTTTTACAGAAGAGAAAAAGTTCCATATTTTATCGATAACTGTTTTATTGTACGTTTGCGATCGCCTTGCGCTTCCTTCATAACGCATATCTACTAATTTATCAGTTGTTTCTTCTGCAATCGGCTTACCACAGGCTTCACACAAAATCGTACCATGCGGGTTAACGTGTCCACATTCACATTTTACGTGTTTCATTGTCAACACTCCCTATGGTTTAATTTCTTCCATATATTCTTTTATTTTAGATTCTTCCAATCCCCCAATAAAACTGTCTACAATCTTTCCGTTTTTATCAATTAAAAATGTAGTCGGCAGAGGATCTATTCCGTATGCACCCAACACTTGTGAATCTTTATCCATCAAAATCGGAAAAGATAGCTCATACTGTTTAGCAAATTGCTCTACTGCTATATTCGTTTCTGCAACGTTAACAGCTAGAATTTCGACACCTTGCTTTTTATATGATGCATACTGCTTTTCCATAGCCGGCATCTCTTGTTTACAGGGCTTGCACCATGTTCCCCAAAAATTCAAAAAAACTCCTTTGCCTTTGTAATCTGATAGCTGATGAGTTTCTCCATTAACATCTCTTAATATAAAGTCAGGTGCCTTATCTCCTACTGATACCTTTTGTTTATCAGCAAAAAATTGAGCATAAAGGGTATATCCAACCGCGCACAGCAAAACTGCCAATATAACTGTTCGAATAATCAAGCGCTTTTTTTTCATAGCACGAACTCCTTTTAACCGCTTTCAATACACTTTTTTCTACCATTATATCATTTTTGTGGTAGTGGCTTTCCAATAATATTTCGACGTTTCTGTGAAGTCTTCCTCTCATTCTACAAGTTCGACATTTTTTCGAAAAACCTTGCTTGTTTTTCTAATTCACGACATTTTTCATAAAAAAAACAGGTAAGTGAAAATTACTTACCTGTTTGAGACATTGAATATAATTGTTTGACTTCATGCGCTGTAAGCTCACGAGCTTCTCCTGCATTTAATCCGCGTAAATCTAAAGGTCCGTAGCGTTCACGTTTTAATTTTAAGACAGAATGCCCAATTGCATCGAACATGCGACGTACTTGACGATTTTTCCCTTCATGAATCGTCAATTCCACAATCGCCGTCTGCTTACTTTTATCAATAGAAAGAACTTTTGCACGAGCTGGTGCTGTTTTTCCGTCCTCTAACATCACACCGCGCTGCAGCTGTCTGATTTTTTCACGACTTGGAATTCCTTTAATTTTAGCTACATACACTTTGTCCACTTCAAATTTAGGGTGCATTAGCTGATTAGCAAATTCACCGTCGTTTGTTAAAAGAAGTAAACCCGACGTATCATAGTCTAGACGTCCAATTGGATAAATTCTTTCTTCTACATGTGGAAAGAAGTCAACGACTGTTTTTCTTCCCTTGTCGTCGTTAGCAGCTGAAATTACGCCTCTTGGTTTATATAACATAAAATAAACGGGCGCTTCGCTTTCTACAGGCACTTCGTCTACTTCAATTTTATCGTTAGGACCTACTTTCGTGCCCAATTCTCTTACAACTTTTCCATTTACTTTCACTCGGCCTTGGCCGATTAATTCTTCAGCTTTACGTCTTGATGCTACACCTGCGTGAGCAATCACTTTTTGTAATCGTTCCATTAACACTTCACCTCTTGTAACATCTTACTTGTTTACGAAGTAATACACAAGTGTATTTGCCACTCAGAGGTAGAATTTTCGATTTCTTACCGGCCAAACACAAGGATTACAATGACAACTGAGGCAATAATTCCTACCAAATCTGCCAGTAAACCAACCTTCAGCGCATCTCCCATTTTTTTAATGCCAACCGCTCCGAAATAAACCGTTAAAATATAAAATGTGGTATCTGTACTTCCCTGCATGGTCGATGCCAAACGACCGATAAAAGAATCAGGTCCGTATGTAGAAATTAGATCCGTCGTGATACCAAGAGCAGCCGTTCCAGATATCGGTTTGATAAGAGCTAAAGGTACAATTTCAGCCGGAACGCCGACTGCTTGCAGCATAGGTTTTAAAACAGATAAGAAAAAATCAAGCGCTCCTGAAGCTCGAAAAATAGAGATGCTCACTAACATGCCGACTAAGTAAGGAATGATGGAAAAAGCAATTTGTAATCCGTCTTTCCCTCCCTCTACAAACTTTTCATACGTAGGAATTTTTTTATAGGTTCCATAAAGTAAAATGCATCCTACAATAAGAGGAATAAACATCAATGATACTTGATTAAGCATAGTCATTTTCGTTTTCCTCCTTTTCGTGTACGTCGATAATAAAAGAAGCGATCAATGATGATAGCTCCTATCGTAGCTACAACAGTTGCTAAAAGCGTGGTACCGACAATTTCAGTAGGATTAGCCGAGTTATACGTAATCCGAATGGCAATAACTGTGGTTGGTATAAGTGTTAAACTGGTTGTGTTAAGTGCTAAAAGTGTGATCATAGAACGGCTTGCTTCGTCTCTATCGCTGTTTAGCTTTTTAAGCTGCTCCATCGCTTTAATGCCAAGAGGAGTTGCCGCATTCCCGAGCCCAAACATATTCGCCATCATATTGGACAATATGTAACCTAAGGCCGGATGATCTTTTGGAACATCAGGGAAAAGTCTTGTAATGATGGGTCGAAACAGTTTCGCTAACTTGTCGAGAAGCCCTGCACTTTGAGCAATATTCATCATCCCTAACCAAAAGACCAGCACGCTGATTAACCCAATGCTGATGGTCACTGCTTCGCCTGCTCCTTGAAAAATTGCTTTGTTTACATCACCAATTTTTCCATTTATAATCGCAAAAACAATTCCGATAATGGTCAGCAGCATCCAAATAACATTAACCATCTGTTTTGGCTCCAGACTGAATAAACATTAATCGCTTCACTTTATCAAAAAAACCTTTTTGCTGCTCGGACTGCTTTTCGAAATAAATTGGAACACTGTCAATCGTCTCTCCACTTCTATAAATATCGAGCTTTCCTACCACATTTGGAACTTCCCCTGTTTCTTTCCACTGCTTTTTAGGCTGAATTAACGTTGTTTTTACTTCTACAGAGCTTTGTTCTTTCTTTGTGAGCGGATAGACGACATTTCGTTTAATATACAGCTGATCTTTATAAAAAGAATCCTTTATATCTGCCAACTCGCCTTTTGCAGCTAAACTGGTCATATCATATTTATCAAATGCATTTTCATACATGGAAATATGATCGTTCCAATCATCTGGGGCATTAATCGTTACGGCGATTAAATCCATTCCATCTTTTGTAGCAGTTGTCACAAGCGTTCGTTTTGCTAATTTTGTATACCCTGTTTTTCCGCCAGTACAGTATGCATATAGTGTTGTCAGCAGTTTATTTTTGTTTTTCCACACTCGATCCCATTTCTCTTCAGGATGCTTCATTCGATAGACTTTTGTTCCTGAAATCTCTTTGAAAATTTTATTATTCATTGCATAGCGCATGAGCAGAGCCATATCGTGCGCGGTTGAGCGATGATTTTCATGATCGTCTAATCCATGCGGATTTTGAAATGTTGTGTTTGTCATGCCAATTTCTTCTGCTTTTTTATTCATCAAATAAACAAATCCATCTTCGCTTCCTCCAACGGCTTCTGCGATAGCTACAGCAGCATCATTACCTGAACGAAGCATCAAGCCATATACTAAATCTTTTAATTTTATTTTTTCACCTTCAACTAAATACACAGAAGAACCTTCAACACCAACTGCGCTGTGGCTCACGGTAACTGTTTTATTTATTTTGCCAGATTCAATCGCCAGTATTGCTGTCATAATTTTTGTAATGCTAGCAATTCGGCTAACTTGATCTGCATTTTTAGCATATAACACTCTCCCTGATTTCTGTTCCATCAAAATAGCACTATGAGCACTTACGCTCCCCGCTGCAGATGATATGGAAGGCCAACCGCTGAGACATAGCAATACAATAAATAGATAGATGATACTTTTTTTGCTTCTTTTCATGTCATCCCCGTCCCTCTACCTGTTTGTACAAGTTTATGCTCGTCTTTTTTGGTTATGAATGAAAAGATTTGTCCATACAAAAAAGAACATAGAAAAAACTCTATGTTCTTTTACATTTTCACTTCATTTCTTGAAACGATTGAAAAAACAAATCTGCTTCTTGATCGGTTCCTTCTTGTAATAAATCTTCTGGAAGCGGCGGCAGCTCTTCGATACTTTTAAGGCCAAAATAGCCTAAAAATTCTTTTGTCGTTCCGTATAAGATGGCCCGCCCTGCGCCTTCCGCTCGTCCCACTTCCTTTAATAAAACTTTTCCAATTAAAGTTTGAAGAGGTCTTTCCGTTTTCACTCCGCGAATCTCTTCGATTTCAGCTCTTGTAATTGGCTGCTTATACGCTACAATAGCTAACGTTTCAAGGGCTGCTTGTGATAATGATTGATTAGCGGGAGCTTCTACGAGCTTCTCAATATATGGTGCATAGTCTTTTTTTGTGACAAGCTGATAGGACCCTCCTATTTCAACAAGTGTAACTCCTCTGAACTTACACTCTTGCTCTAAGCTCTCCAAAGCACCTTGAATGTCTTCATGAGGCTTTTCTATAATCTCAGCTAACCGGCTAATGGATAGACCTTCATCACCAGAAACAAAAAGTAAGCTCTCAATAATAGCC
>NZ_JBFULJ010000052.1:0-15602 GCF_056400385.1 Priestia sp. P5_B4 | reverse complement strand
TTCCATTAGTTGTTCGCTTAGAAGGAACAAACGTTGAACTTGGAAAAGAAATTTTACAAAAATCAGGCTTAAATATCACAGCTGCTGAATCTATGGCAGACGGCGCACAAAAAATCGTTTCACTAGTGAAATAGAAAGGCTGGGGGATAGGAATGAGCGTATTTATTAATCAAGATACAAAAGTAATTGTACAAGGAATTACAGGCGGAGTTGGCCTTTTTCATACACAGCAAATGTTAGAATATGGAACGAAAATTGTTGGTGGCGTAACACCAGGTAAAGGCGGCTTAGAAGTAGAAGGTGTTCCGGTATTTAATACGGTTGCCGAGGCAAAAGAAAAAACAGGCGCAACGGCTTCTGTTGTATATGTTCCGCCAGCATTCGCAGCTGACTCCATTATTGAAGCAGTTGACGCAGATTTAGATTTAGTTATTTGTATTACGGAAGGTATTCCAGTATTAGATATGGTAAAAGTAAAGCGTTATATGGAAGGAAAACGTACGCGCCTTGTGGGACCTAACTGCCCAGGTGTTATTACACCGGAAGAATGTAAAATTGGAATTATGCCAGGGTACATTCACAAAAAAGGTCATGTAGGTGTAGTTTCACGTTCTGGTACATTAACATATGAAGCTGTTCATCAACTTTCTGAAGCTGGCATTGGCCAATCAACAGCTGTTGGTATCGGTGGTGACCCAGTGAACGGCACGAACTTTATCGATGTATTAAAAGCGTTTAATGAAGATGAAGATACGTATGCAGTAATTATGATTGGTGAAATCGGCGGTACGGCAGAAGAAGAAGCGGCAGAATGGGTAAAAGCAAACATGACAAAACCTGTGGTCGGCTTCATTGGCGGTCAAACAGCACCTCCAGGAAAACGTATGGGCCATGCTGGTGCTATTATTTCAGGTGGTAAAGGGACAGCATCTGAAAAAATTAAAACAATGAATGAGTGCGGTATCCAAGTAGCTGAAACACCATCTGTTATGGGAGAAACACTTATTAAAGTGTTAAAAGAACAAGGCATTTACGAGCAGTGTAAGACTCATTAATAGAAGACATATAGCCTCCTTTGACTGGGGGCTATTTTGTCCATTTAAAAAGGAGATTGTAGAATGTCTGATTTACGGGAAAAATTAATTCATTTAGCACATTGTCCATCTGTTAATTGGAAACAAATTTTTACGCTACTTCAACAGAATTCTTCATTACAAAATCTCTACGAGTACTCTCCATCACAGCTTCAAAAACTATTGACTCTCTCGATTGAACGTGCTAATCAAATAAAAAAAGATTTGCAAACTATTCCAATACGAGATATTCTAGATAAATATGACGCTGAGAATATTCAATGTGTCACCATCCTAGATGATGAATATCCTGAACTTTTGCGCCATATTTATGATCCGCCTTGGGTATTATTTGCAAGAGGAAAGATTTCTCTCCTACACGCTACGGCAAGCTTAAGCGTTGTAGGAACAAGGAACCCCACTTCATATGGAACTGCAGCTCTGACTCATATTGTTAAGCCGATGCTGCATGAAGAATTTGTCGTTGTAAGTGGACTGGCCTTAGGGATTGACCAGGCTGCTCATGAACTGGCTATCGCTGAAAAAGCTAAAACGATTGCAGTTTTAGGCGGAGGGTTTTATAATATTTACCCAAGAGGAAACCAAAATTTAGCAAGAGAAATTGCGCAGCATCATTTGCTGCTTTCTGAATATGCCCCGTTTATGAAGCCGACAAAATGGTTTTTCCCTCGCAGAAACAGAATCATTAGCGGATTAACAGGAGGCACGTTGGTGGTGCAAGCAAAAGAAAGAAGTGGATCTTTTATTACCGCCGACCAGGCGCTTCAGCAAGGAAGAGAAGTATTTGCCATACCGGGTTCTATTTTTGAAGAAACATCATGTGGAACGAATAAGTTAATCCAATTAGGGGCAAAACTTGTGCAAAGCGCTGCTGATATTACAGATGAAATGATGTATATAAGATGAATGTTTCAAAGTAGTCATATTCTTGCATGGTATGAAATACTAGTGAGATACGTAGTAAAATCGTATGACTTATCTTTTGGACATTTGACAAACAAGAACCAAATATTTAATAATAATGAAGATTTTATTCTACCTCTTGAGGAGGAACAAATAGATGTCTGACTACCTAGTAATTGTAGAATCGCCTGCAAAGGCTAAAACAATTGAACGTTATTTAGGAAAGAAATATAAAGTAAAAGCATCGATGGGACATGTTCGCGATTTACCTAAAAGTCAAATGGGAATTGATATTGAACAGGATTACAATCCGAAATATATTACAATTCGCGGGAAAGGCCCGGTTTTAAAAGAACTAAAAACAGCGGCTAAAAAAGCAAAGAAGATTTACCTAGCAGCCGATCCAGACCGTGAAGGAGAAGCGATTGCATGGCACTTGGCGCACAGTTTGGATGTAGACATTGCATCGGACTGCCGCGTAGTATTTAATGAGATTACAAAAGAAGCGATTAAAGAATCTTTTAAACATCCACGAGCAATTAATATGGATTTAGTAGATGCTCAACAAGCACGCCGTATTCTTGACAGGCTGGTTGGCTACAACATCAGTCCATTGCTGTGGAAAAAAGTGAAAAAAGGATTAAGTGCCGGAAGGGTTCAATCAATTGCAGTGCGGTTAATTATTGATCGTGAAAAAGAAATTGCAAAGTTTATCCCAGAAGAATACTGGACGGTAAAAGCAACTTTTCAAAAAGGGAACGACCAATTTGAAGGCCAGTTGATCGAATATCAAGGAAAAAAAGTAGAGCTATCGAATGAAAATGATGTAACCAACATTGTTAAACAATTAGATGGAAATGAATTTTCAATTTCTAAAGTAACAAAACGTGAGCGAAAGCGTAATGCGGCTCCTTCTTTTACCACGTCTTCATTACAGCAAGAGGCAGCGCGGAAACTGAACTTTCGAGCGAAAAAAACAATGATGATTGCGCAGCAATTATATGAAGGAATTGATTTAGGAAAAGAAGGTACAGTAGGTCTTATCACGTATATGCGTACCGATTCTACTCGTATTTCAGAAACAGCTCAAACGGAAGCTAGAGATTACATTACGAACGCATACGGAAATCAGTTTGTGGCAACGGAAAAGCGTAAAGAAAAGAAAAATTCGAACGCGCAAGATGCCCACGAAGCGATTCGTCCAACTTCAGCTCTTCGTAAACCAGGAGAGGTAAAAGAGTTCTTATCGCGTGATCAGTATCGACTGTATAAGCTAGTATGGGAGCGCTTCGTTGCTAGTCAAATGGCACCTGCAATTATGGATACAATGGCTGTAGATTTGAAAAATGGAGACGTAACATTTAGAGCAAACGGGTCCAAAGTTAAATTTCCAGGCTTTATGAAAGTGTATGTTGAAGGCAATGATGATCAAGTGGAGGAAAAAGAAAATCTTCTTCCAGACTTAGAAGAAGGAGAAGTAGCTTATTCTAAAGACATCGATGAAAAGCAGCACTTCACACAGCCGCCGCCAAGATATACTGAAGCTCGTTTAGTCAAGACATTAGAAGAGCTAGGCATTGGCCGACCGTCTACATATGCTCCAACACTTGACACGATTCAAAAGCGCGGGTACGTAGCGCTCGATAACAAGCGTTTTGTTCCAACAGAACTTGGAGAAATTGTACTAGAGCTTGTATTGGAGTTTTTCCCGGAAATTTTAGATGTAGAGTTTACAGCTAAAATGGAAAACGATTTGGATGAAGTGGAAGATGGTAATGTTCAATGGGTGCGTGTTATTGACGAATTTTACAGTGATTTTGAAAAACGCTTAGAACATGCTGAAAAAGAAATGCGCGAAGTGGAGATTAAAGATGAACCTGCCGGAGAAGATTGCGGAGAATGCGGTTCACCTATGGTATACAAAATGGGACGCTACGGAAAATTTATGGCATGCTCTAATTTCCCTGACTGCCGCAACACAAAGCCAATTGTAAAAGAGATTGGCGTAAAGTGCCCGAAATGTGAAGAAGGAAATATCGTTGAGCGAAAATCGAAGAAAAAGCGTACATTTTATGGCTGTGATCGATTCCCGGGCTGTGACTTCGTATCTTGGGATAAGCCGATTGCAAGAAAATGTCCGAAATGTGAAAACCTGCTTGTGGAGAAGAAACAGAAAAAAGGAACTCAAGTCGTCTGTACAAGTTGTGATTATAAAGAAGAAGCTCAGCAGTAAAAGAGAATGGGATGAATTCCCACACTTTAAATTTTAAAATAGCAGTTATATAAGATGCGGCGACATTGCTTCATGTGCTAAAATGGAAACGTTATTAGCGACATTGAGTAATGTCGCATTTTCTTTGTCCCGTTAAAAAAGGAACAGACAAGTGAATGAATAAGGAAAATGATAGAAAAGATAGAAATGAAGTTGGAGGATTTACAATGAATGAACAAGTAATTAATGTTATCGGAGCAGGTCTTGCTGGAAGTGAAGCAGCTTGGCAAATCGCAAAGCGCGGTTTGAAAGTTCGCCTTTATGAGATGAGACCAGTGAAGCAAACACCTGCTCATCATACGGACAAATTTGCTGAATTAGTATGTAGTAATTCACTGCGTGCGAATACATTAACAAATGCAGTGGGTGTTTTAAAAGAAGAAATGCGATTATTAGACTCTGTAATTATTCGTTCAGCAGACGAATGTGCGGTTCCAGCAGGTGGAGCACTGGCTGTTGATCGTCACGAATTTGCCGCTCGTGTGACGGAAAGCGTTAAAAACCATCCGAACGTAACGGTTGTTAACGAAGAGATTACGGAAATTCCACAAGGACCAACTGTTATTGCAACAGGTCCGTTAACGTCAAAAGATTTATCAGAACAGCTGCGCGCGTTAACAAGTGAAGATTATTTATATTTTTACGATGCGGCTGCACCTATTATTGAAAAAGACAGCATTGATATGGATAAAGTATATCTGAAATCTCGCTATGACAAAGGGGAAGCTGCCTATTTAAACTGTCCGATGACAAAAGAAGAATTCCAGCGTTTTCATGAAGCATTAATCAATGCAGAGACGGTTCCTTTAAAAGAATTTGAGAAAGAAATTTATTTTGAAGGATGTATGCCAATTGAAGTAATGGCTTCACGCGGAGAAAAAACAATGCTCTTTGGACCCATGAAACCAGTTGGGTTAGAAGATCCGAAAACAGGAAAGCGACCTTATGCAGTTGTTCAGCTTCGTCAAGATGATGCAGCAGGTACACTATATAATATCGTAGGTTTCCAAACACATTTAAAATGGGGAGCACAAAAAGAAGTATTGAGCTTAATCCCAGGTTTAGAAAATGCAGAAGTAGTACGCTATGGAGTTATGCATAGAAATACGTTTATTAATTCTCCTAAATTGTTAAAGCCTACGTATCAATATCGTGAGCGTGATGACTTATTCTTTGCTGGACAAATGACGGGAGTAGAAGGATATGTAGAATCAGCGGCGAGCGGACTAATGGCAGGAATGAACGCGGCTCGACTTGTACTTGGTGAAGAATTGGTTGTATTGCCGCAGGAAACAGCGATTGGCAGTATGGCTCACTATATCACACATACAAACGCAAAAAATTTCCAGCCGATGAATGCCAACTTTGGCTTATTCAAAGAATTGGAAGTGCGAATCAAAAACAAACAAGAACGAAATGAAACGCTTGCTAAACGAGCATTGGAAACTATTCAGAATTTTACAACAAAATAATCGAAATTGTTTGCAAGGGCTACTTAATTGTGATAATATTTAGTAGCCCTTGTGAGGTGATAACATTGGAATTTGTTAAAGATGTATTAAATTCCTTTCTAGAATATTTACAAATTGAGAAAAATTATTCAAAATATACAGTTGACTGCTATGAAAAAGACATAGGTATCTTTATGTCTTTTATGCAGGAAGAGCAAATACAAAACCTACAAAGTGTTACATATGCTGATGCACGGCTGTTTTTAACACGCCTATATGAAAAGCAGTATTCAAAAAGATCGATGTCACGCAAAATTTCTTGTTTGAGAACGTTTTATCGTTACTTAAATAGAGAAGAATTAGTAGAAGATAATCCATTTGCGCTCGTTACCCTTCCTAAAAAGGAGGAGCGAAATCCTCGCTTCCTGTATGAAGAGGAGATTGTGAAATTATTTCAAATGAATGACTTAACAACTCCGTTAGGGCAGCGTAATCAGTCTCTATTAGAATTGCTGTATGCCACCGGAATACGAGTGAGTGAATGTGCATCTATTAAGCTTAGCGATATAGATTTTTCACTTCAAACTTTGCTCGTATATGGCAAAGGGAAAAAACAACGGTACGTGCCATTTGGCTGTTATGCCAAGGACGCTCTTAGAGTATATATAGATAATGGAAGAAAGCTTCTTTTAAAAAAGGCTCCTTCTGATACTCATTCGCTCTTTTTAAATTACAAGGGGACACCGTTGACAGACCGAGGCATACGCTTAGTCATTGATCAGTTAGTAAAGAAGACCGCTGAGAATATACATATTAGTCCACACGTTTTGCGGCATACTTTTGCGACTCATATGTTAAATGAAGGGGCAGATTTACGTACAGTTCAAGAAATGCTAGGTCATGAACATTTATCAACCACTCAAATATACACACATGTGACGAAGGATCGTTTAAAGGCAGTTTATATGAATCACCATCCTCGCGCATAAAAGGAGGAGTTAATTTGTCTACTTTCCATGCTACTACGATTTTTGCGGTTCAGCATAACGGTCAATGTGCCATGTCTGGGGACGGACAAGTAACGTTCGGTAATGCTGTTGTGATGAAACATACTGCTCGAAAAGTAAGACGTTTATTTCAAGGGCAAGTTCTTGCCGGCTTTGCAGGTTCAGTAGCTGATGCATTCACTCTTTTTGAATTATTTGAAACGAAGCTTGAAGAGTATAACGGAAATCTTCAGCGTGCAGCCGTTGAGCTTGCTAAACAATGGAGAAGTGACAAAGTATTGCGAAAGTTAGAAGCAATGCTTATTGTTATGAACAAAGATAACTTACTGTTAGTATCAGGAACGGGTGAAGTTATTGAACCGGACGACGGCATTTTAGCAATTGGATCAGGCGGAAATTATGCTTTATCAGCGGGACGTGCATTAAAACAACATGCAGGCGAACATTTAACAGCTAAAGAAATTGCAAAAGCAGCTTTAGATGTAGCAAGTGAGATATGTGTTTATACAAATGATCATATTATTGTAGAAGAACTGTAGGAAAGGGGATTTTTTTATGAATTCTCATTTAACACCTCGACAAATTGTAGAAAAGCTCGATCAGTATATTATTGGTCAAACGAAGGCAAAGAAAGCGGTCGCTGTTGCGCTGCGAAATCGCTATCGACGCGGTCTGTTAGACGAATCTTTACGTGATGAAGTTGTGCCGAAAAACATTTTAATGATTGGTCCTACAGGTGTGGGTAAAACCGAGATTGCACGCCGCTTAGCTAAGCTTGTCGGTGCACCTTTTATTAAGGTTGAGGCAACAAAATTTACGGAAGTTGGATATGTAGGACGCGATGTAGAATCAATGGTTCGTGATTTAGTGGAAACGTCAGTTCGACTTGTGAAAGAAGAAAAAATGAACGGCGTGCGTGATCGCGCAGAAGAAAATGCAAACAAGCGGATAGTAGAGCTTCTTGTTCCAAGTAAAAAGAAGCAGCAATCGTTTAAAAATCCGTTTGAAATGATTTTTTCAAACGGTACACAGTCAAGCGATGCGGATCCTGATCAAGATGAGGAAACGAATATTGCAACGAAGCGCAAGCAGATTGCTCATCAGCTTGCTTTAGGAGAGCTTGAAAATCATTATGTCACAATTGAAGTAGAAGAGCAACAGCCTTCTATGTTTGATATGTTACAAGGTTCGGGTATGGAACAAATGGGCATGAACATGCAGGATGCCTTAAGCAATTTTATGCCTAAAAAACAAAAAAAGCGCAAACTTACTGTTAAAGATGCACGAAAAGTATTAACAAATGAAGAAGCGCAAAAATTGATTGATATGGATGAAGTGACGCAAGAAGCTGTGAATCGTGCAGAACAATACGGAATTATTTTCATTGACGAAATTGATAAAATTGCTCAGAAAAGTGGTAATTCATCTTCCGCTGATGTTTCACGTGAAGGCGTACAGCGAGATATTTTACCAATTGTAGAAGGGTCAACGATTGTTACAAAATATGGCGCAGTCAAAACTGATCATGTTTTATTTGTAGCAGCCGGTGCTTTCCATGTATCAAAACCGTCGGATTTAATTCCAGAATTGCAAGGTCGATTCCCAATTCGCGTTGAATTAACGAAGCTAACCGTTGAAGATTTTATAAACATTTTAGTAGAGCCAGATAATGCGTTATTAAAGCAATATGCRGCATTATTGGAAACTGAAGGTATACAAATTGAATTTTCTGACGATGCTATACGTAAGATTGCAGAAATTGCATATCAGGTAAATCAAGATACAGACAATATTGGTGCAAGAAGGCTTCATACGATTTTAGAACGTTTGCTAGAGGATTTATCGTTTGAAGCACCAGAAGTAACATTAGAGAAAATTGTGATTACTCCGCAGTACGTGGAAGAAAAATTAGAAAAAATCGCTAAAAACAAAGATTTGAGTCAATTTATTTTATAGAACTGAAATCGCAGGAGGAAGAGTACTAATGGATTTATTAGGGAAAACTAGAAAGATTAATGCAATGCTACAAAAAGCAGCTGGTAAACCAGTAAACTTTAAAGAAATGGCTGAAACACTTTGCGAAGTGATCGAATCAAATGTATTCGTAGTAAGCCGTCGCGGTAAATTATTAGGAATCGCTGTTAAACAGCAAATTGAGAATGCGCGCATGAAAGATATGTTAGAAGCACGCCAGTTCCCAGAAGAATATACTCAAAGCTTATTTAACATTCAAGAAACATCTTCTAACTTAAACATTGAAAGTCAATATACAGCTTTCCCAGTTGAAAATAAAGACTTATTTGATGCAGGACTAACAACAATCGTTCC
This sequence comes from Priestia sp. P5_B4, assembly GCF_056400385.1. Classification (NCBI taxonomy): domain Bacteria; kingdom Bacillati; phylum Bacillota; class Bacilli; order Caryophanales; family Bacillaceae; genus Priestia; species Priestia sp. P5_B4. The sequence continues at coordinate 6,547 of NZ_JBFULJ010000052.1, read as the reverse complement.
AATTATCGGAGGCGGAGAGCGTCTAGGTACGCTTGTATTATCTCGTTTAGACCGTCAGTTCGAAGACGATGATTTAATCCTTGCTGAATACGGTGCAACGGTAGTAGGTATGGAAATTCTTCGTGAAAAAGCAGAAGAGATTGAAGAAGAAGCACGTAGCAAAGCTGTTGTACAAATGGCAATTAGCTCATTATCATACAGTGAGTTAGAAGCTATTGAGCACATCTTTGAAGAGTTAAATGGAAATGAAGGACTATTAGTAGCAAGTAAAATTGCTGACCGCGTTGGAATTACACGTTCAGTAATCGTAAATGCGCTACGTAAATTAGAAAGTGCTGGCGTTATCGAATCACGTTCTTTAGGAATGAAAGGAACTTACATTAAAGTTCTTAACAACAAATTCTTAGTAGAGCTTGAAAAATTAAAATCTAACTAAGTTTATGAACAAAAAAGCACACGGGCAAAGCCCGTGTGCTTTTTTGTATGCTCTCAGTACAAAAAGATTCGCTGTGGGTTAAGACGATTCGTTCACTATTTTTATAAATCTTTAACAAAGTTCATATAAAAATCTAAAAATTATATTATAGAATCTTTAAATAGTAAAAAGATACTAATTGATTACAAATCGTTACTTTTATTACATATTGTTCAGGACTTATGGTATGTATTTTGATTTTAAATTAAAAAAATAGAGCTAAAGTATAGCATTGATGTTAAAATATGCTTGGAAAACGAATGAAAATTTTGGTTTATAGTCCAAAAGTTCTTAAAAAAGGATAGACATTGCATGAAGTTTTTCTTACAATAAGTTCTATGGTACTAAAGTCGAAATTTGTCTCATTTTGAGAAAAATAGAATAGATAAGCAGGTGTAAGAAGTGAGTTTGTTTTCAACTACTTTTCAAACAATTGAAAATGGAATTAGCTACGCGTCACAAAAGCAGCAGATGATTGCACAAAATATCGCAAATGTTGATACTCCAAATTATAAATCGAAAACCGTATCGCGTACGAGTGAATTCCGAGATTTATTACATAACGAGTTAGAAGCATATCAGACTGATTCAAAACATATCCCATTTTCTGGTTCATCCCAGCGAGTGATTACCCAGCAAGGAAACACTTCCTATCAAGCAAATGGAAACAATGTGGATATGGATAAAGAGATGGCGGATATGGCTGAAAATCAAATTTACTATGAGGCGCTAGTAGATCGTTTAAATGGAAAATTTAATTCTCTTCAAACAGTCATTAGAGGAGGTAAATAAGTTTGACTATTTTTCAAAATATGAATATTACATCTTCAGCTTTAACTGCCAATCGTTTAAGGATGGACGTTGTTTCATCTAATATGGCGAATGCTGAAACGACAAGAGGGACGTACGTTAATGGTGAGTGGCAGCCTTACAAAAGAAAAATGGTTGTCATGCAGTCTGATCGTTCGCCTTCTTTTTCGTCCGTCTTACACTCCGAAATCAATAAAAATCAAAACAATGGTGTAAAAGTCACAGATATCGTAGAAGATAATACTCCTTTTAATTTAGTATATAACCCGACGCATCCAGATGCGAATGACCAAGGGTACGTGCAGATGCCGAACGTAGATCCTTTAAAGGAAATGACGGATTTAATTAGTGCTACTCGATCTTATGAAGCAAACGTGACAGTCTTTAATACAAACAAAAGTATATTAACAAAGGCATTAGAAATTGGGAAATAAAGGAGCGATAAAATGATTAATGGTATCAGCAATCAAATAGCCATAGCAAAAACAGCAGCTTCTACTAGCACTGGACAAACAACTCAACAGTTTTCAACGTTTTTAAAAGACTCAATCAATGAGTTAAACAATACTCAACGCGCTTCGGATATAGCGACTGAAAAGCTTGCTAAAGGAGAAAACGTCGAACTCCAAGATGTAATGATTACTGCTCAAAAAGCAAGTATTACGATGCAAACGGCTCTTGAAATACGCAATAAAGCTGTTGAAGCCTATCAGGAAATGATGAGAATGCAAATGTAATTGAGCGGTTATTAAAGAAAATGAAAATAGTAATAACCGGAGGAATACCATGAATGAAAGAATAGCTCTTTATCGAGATAAGATGAAAGTCTTTTGGAATAACCGCAAAAAAGGACAAAAAATAGCCCTTATCGCTGCTCCTCTTGCGGCTGTTCTAGTCATTAGTTTAGCATCTGTTTTTTTAAACAAGGATAAATTTGTCCCTCTTTATAGCAATCTATCGGCTCAAGAAACAGGACAAATCAAAGCAGAGCTTGATGCTAGAAGCGTTCCTTCAGAAATCTCTGATAACGGAACAACYATTTCGGTGCCTGAACAAAGCGTTGACTCGCTAAAAGTTGATTTAGCTGCACAAGGAATTCCTGATAGCGGAAGTATCGACTATTCGTTTTTTGGGAAAAATGCGAGCTTTGGTATGACAGATAATGAATTTAATGTGTTAAAACTCGATGCGATGCAAACTGAATTGGCTAACTTAATGAAAAACATTCAAGGAGTCAATGATGCAAAAGTGATGATTACCCTTCCCAATGAAAGCGTCTGGGCGAATGAAAAGCAGGGAGAAGCATCAGCATCGATTGTGCTTAATACAAAGGCTGGTTATAAATTTGATGATCAGCAAATTAAATCTCTTTATCATTTAGTATCCAAAAGTGTGCCAAACCTTCCTACAGATAATATCGTCATCATGAACCAATATTTTGAGTACTTTGATTTAAAAGGTAACGAAACGAATTCAGCTTCTAGCTCATTTGCTTCGCAGAACGAAGCGAAAAAAGAAGTTGAGCGAGATATTCAGCGTCAAGTACAGCAAATGCTAGGAAGACTGGTCGGTCAAGACAAAGTAATGGTCTCTGTTACAGCAGATCTTGATTTTACACAGGAAAATCGCGAAGAAAAGCTAGTAGAGCCTGTTGATAAAGATAATATGCAAGGAATTGCCGTTAGCGCTGAAAAAATTAATGAAACATTTTCTGGTAAAAACGCTCAAGATGGAGGCGTTGCTGGAACAGGAGAAGAAGATACAACAAATTACTCATCTAGTACAACAAGTGGAGACGGAGACTACGAAAAAAACGAAGAACGAATTAATTATGAAGTGAATAGAATTCATAAAGAAATCGTCGAAAGTCCATACAAAATTCAAGATCTTGGCATTCAAGTAATGATAGATCCGTCCAATGCAAAAGGGAAATCACAAGTTTCCGATACGCTTGAGTCAGACGTTCAAAAAATGTTAGGTACAATTGTCCGTACTTCTATTTCAAAAGATGCAAATACGAAAGCCCTCTCAGATAACGCGGTCAGCGATAAGATTACCGTTTCCGTTCAGCCGTTTAATGGACAAGAAACAGCTGACAACACAGCAAGTTCGATTCCATTGTGGATGTATATAACCGGAGGAGCACTGCTGCTTATTATTGTTGTTCTTATTGTGCTGTTGGTTAGGAAAAGACGTCAAGACTTTGATGAAGAGGAATATGATGAAGAGTACGAGGAAACTTTTGAAGCATATGAAGCGGCACAAAAAGCTCCTGTTTTAAGTGCTGAACAGCAAACAAAAAGCAATCTTGAAACGTTAGCGAAGCAAGACCCGGAAGAGTTTGCAAAACTGCTGCGAACATGGATTAGTGAGGATTAGGAGGAAAGCTAATGGTAAAGGCTATGCAAAAAAATGAGTTAACTGGAAAGCAAAAAGCAGCAATTTTGTTGATTTCTCTCGGTCCGGATGTATCAGCTTCTATCTATAAACATCTCAGTGAAGATGAAATTGAGCAACTAACGCTTGAAATTTCTTCAGTGAGAAAAGTAGAGCCGTCTTTAAAAGAAGCTGTGCTTCATGAGTTTGAACAAATAACGCTTGCTCAAAACTACCTTGAAAAAGGAGGAGTAAGCTATGCGAAACAGGTGTTAGAAAAAGCACTTGGACCAGAGCAGGCTATGATGATTATCAATCGATTAACTTCTTCTTTGCAAGTTCGTCCGTTTGATTTTGCCAGAAAAGCTGATCCTATGCAGCTGTTAAATTTCATTCAGCATGAGCATCCTCAGACGATTGCCCTTATTTTATCTTACTTAGAGCCGCCGCAGGCAGGACAAATCTTATCATCACTGCCTCAGGAAAGGCAAGCGGATATTGCAAGACGGATTGCGACGATGGGAAGTACGTCTCCCGAAGTCATTAATGAAGTTGAGCAAATTTTAGAGAGAAAGCTTTCTGCTACTGTTACCCAAGACTATACCCAAACAKGTGGTTTAGAAGCAGTAGTTGAAGTATTAAATGGAGTAGACCGAGCGACTGAAAAAATTATTATTGATACGCTTGAAATTCAAGATCCGGCATTAGCAGAAGAAATCAAACAGCGAATGTTTGTATTTGAGGATATCGTAACGCTCGATAACCGTTCTATTCAGCGTGTGATACGAGATGTAGAAAATGATGATTTATTGTTGAGCTTAAAAGTAGCAAGTGAAGAAGTGAAATCTATTATTTTTAAAAATATGTCTAGCCGTATGGTGGAAACGTTTAAAGAAGAAATGGAATTTATGGGTCCTGTGCGTTTGAAAGATGTAGAGGAAGCTCAGTCACGTATCGTTGCTGCAATTAGACGTTTAGAAGATGCTGGTGAAATTGTATTAGCTCGAGGTGGAGGAGACGATATTATTGTCTAATATCATTAAATCAACTTATACGAACAAACTTTCAGACGAAAATGCGAAGCACATTCAAGTCATTCCGTTTGGTTTTCCGATACAAGATGAGCCCACAGAAGAGCATCTTCAGCAAGAAAATGCACAGCACGTTATTGAACAAGCGCACAGTGAAGCTGAAATAATAAAGGCCGAGGCAGACGCTTACCGAATACAAGCTCAAAACGAAATTGAACGTTTGAAAAAGCAGTGGGAAGAAGAGAAGGTGCTGCTGTTTCAACAAGAACAAAAGCGAGGCTATGAAGAAGGATACGAAGAAGGGCTGCTTCAAGGAAAACAAGAGTATGAGCATGTATTAGCCATGTCGCGAAACATTGTTGACGAAACAAAGAATCAGTACTACGAATATATAAATCAATCTGAAGAAGTCATCTTTGAATTAGGTTTCACCCTAGCTGAAACGATTTTAAATGAGCAGCTTCAAAGAGATGAATCATTTTTATCACTTGTTGCAAGGTCTTTAAAAGAAGTTAGAGAACATAAAGAAATCCAGCTTTTTGTTTCTCCGAAAAAATATGCATATGTATGTGAACATAAACGAGAACTGTTCGATTTATTAAACGGAGAAACCGGGCTATTTATTTATGCGGATGAAAATCTTCAGGAAATGGATTGTGTCATCGACTCCTCTTATGGGCGTCTTGTTGCGTCTTTTGATAGTCAGTTAACGGAAATGAAGAAAAAATTAAAAGAACGTTTGTTAGAGGAGAGTAAACATGAAAGTCGCACAACTCATTCATGAAATCCCGCGCACATCTTCTTTTAAACGGTACGGGAAAGTCAGCCGAGTAGTAGGAATGATGATTGAATCTAAAGGACCTAGAACGTCAATAGGAGATGTTTGCTTTGTTCATCTTAGTGAACGAGGAGATAAAATTCGTGCAGAAGTTGTTGGTTTTAACGGTGAGCACGTCGTTTTAATGCCTTATACGTCTGTTCGATATATCGGACCTGGCTGCCTAGTGGAAACGACAGAAAAACCTCTGCAGGTAAGCGTGGGAAAAGAGTTAATAGGTCAAGTGCTTGATTCGTTAGGGAACCCTTTAGACGGGTCTGAACTTTCTCAATATTTGCCGTTTGTTTTAACCGATCAAGACCCCCCTAATCCCTTAGAGCGTCCGCCTATTGAACAGCCGATTGAAGTAGGGGTGCGAACAATTGATAGTTTGCTAACAGTAGGTCAAGGGCAGCGCATCGGTATTTTTGCAGGAAGCGGTGTTGGTAAAAGTACGCTGCTCGGGATGATTGCACGCAATACAAAAGCAGATATCAATGTCATTGCCCTTGTAGGCGAGCGAGGAAGAGAAGTTAGAGAGTTTATTGAGCGAGATCTTGGAGAGGAAGGGTTAAAGCGCTCCGTTGTAGTAGTTGCTACCTCGGATCAGCCTGCTCTGCTTCGAATGAAAGCAGCATATACAGCTACTTCTATTGCTGAATACTTTCGAGATGAGGGGCTGAGCGTCATGATGATGATGGATTCTGTTACCCGTGTAGCAATGGCTCAAAGAGAAATTGGATTAGCCGTAGGTGAACCTCCGACTACCAAAGGTTATACACCATCTGTTTTTGCTAGCTTGCCAAGGCTGCTTGAACGTACAGGAACTAATCAACATGGATCTATTACTGCTTTTTACACTGTATTAGTAGACGGTGATGATATGAACGAACCTATTTCGGATACAGTGCGAGGCATTATAGACGGACATATTGTACTAGACCGGKAGCTGGCCAATAAAGGTCAATATCCGGCCATCAATGTTTTAAAAAGCGTTAGTCGCGTGATGAACCATATCGTAAGTGAACGGCATAAAGA
>NZ_JBFULJ010000051.1:0-15890 GCF_056400385.1 Priestia sp. P5_B4 | reverse complement strand
ACTTAGCACCCCGCCTTTATGCGGACAGCGATTTTCAATTGCCCGTATTTTTCCGCTTGATAGCTTAAACACCGCAATTTCTTTTCCGTTTACTTTCACTGTTTTTCCTAGGCTTACCGGAAAATCATGAATCGACCCTACGCATACTTTTGTAATGTTTTTATTCACCATCTTTATTTCCCCCCAGCTTTATGATGTGACAACTGTTTCGAATAGCTCTTTTTTCGTCTTTTTGCTTTCGACGATTTCTTTCCAAGGATCACGGTACGTAGATAACGCTTCGTCCATACGCATATTCAGCTCTCTTCTCGTCTCAGCGTCATCAAGCACGGACTGAATGTGCGAAAGTCCCATGCGCTCAATCCATGCAGACGTACGCTCTAAGTAATTAGCCGTTTCTCGGTAATACTGCAAATAAGCTCCTGTGATGTCCATCAATTCTTCGTCTGTTTTTACTTTATACAATAAATCTCCGCCGCGAAGATGCGTACCTCCATTTCCGCCCACGTAAATTTCCCAGCCGCCGTCGATTCCAATAAAGCCAATATCTTTAATACCTGACTCAGCACAGCTTCTCGGACAAGCAGATACAGCCATTTTCACTTTATGAGGCGTCCATAGTCCTTCAAATTTTTTCTCAAGCGCAATTCCAACGCCCATTGAATCCTGCGTGCCAAAACGGCAAAACTGTTCGCCGACGCATGTTTTCACGGTCCGCAGCGACTTACCGTACGCGTAGCCAGAAGGCATATCTAACTCTTCCCATACGCTAGGCAAATCTTCTTTTTTAACACCAAACAAATCAAGACGCTGACCACCCGTCACTTTTACGAGCGGAATTTCATATTTATCAACAACATCTGCAATTTTTCGTAAATCTTCTGCATTTGTGACGCCTCCGTACATGCGAGGAACCACAGAATACGTCCCGTCTTTTTGAATATTTGCGTGCATGCGTTCATTCACAAATCGTGATTCGCGTTCATCAACGTATCCAGTTGGATTCACCATACCTAAATAATAGTTTAGCGCCGGACGGCATTTCGAACAGCCTTCTTCATTATTCCAGCCAAGTACATTCATCACTTCACGCGTATGCGAAAGGCCTTTTGCTTTGATTTCTTCGACAACTTCATCTCGTGAAAGAGTCGTACAGCCGCAAATCGCTTCTTTTTGAATCGCCGCGTCAAAGTCAGCGCCAAGCGTATGCTGAAGCACTTCCGCTACAAGCGGTTTACATCCTCCGCAGGAACGAGAGGCACTTGTACAAGCTTTGATTTCATCAACCGATGAGCATCCTTGTTTTTGGATAGCTTCCACAATCGTACCTTTTGTTACGCCGTTACAGCCGCAAATAATATCATCGGCGCTCATGCTTGCTACTAAGCTTTCACCCGCGTTACCGCCAGATGGCTGTAAAATCGACACTTTTGCGACATCCGATACATCTTCTTGCTTTTGAATCATTGAAAACAGTCGATTTCCGTCGCTGCTGTCTCCAAAAAGAACGGCTCCTACAATTTGATTGCCTCGCAAAACAAGCTTTTTATAAATGCCGTCTTGTTCATCGAACACTTTGATTGCTTTTTTCTCTTCATCTTCCGTGAAGTCTCCTGCGGAGAACACTTCAACACCTGATACTTTTAGCTGCGTGGATAAAACCGATCCTTCATAAGGCACTTTTTCTGCCCCGCAAATCGCTTTTGCTAATGCTTTTCCTTGTTCATACAGAGGTGCCACCAGTCCGTATACCATTCCTCTATGCTCTGCACATTCTCCAACCGCGTAGATGTTTGGAATATCCGTTTGCATATAGTCATTCACAACAATTCCTCGATTTACGTTAAGTCCCGCTTCTTTTGCAAGCTGAACGTTTGGCTTAATTCCAACGGCCATCACGACTAAATCAGCTTCTAAAAACGTCCCATCTTTAAAAGATAATCCTTCAACTCGCTCATCGCCGACGATTTCCGCCGTTTGTTTTTCAAGCAAAAACTTCATGCCTTGTTTTTCTAATTCGTTTTGAAGCAGTTTGCCGGCTGTTGGATCAAGCTGACGTTCCATTAAATACGGAGCTAAATGAATCACAGATACGTCCATCCCCAGATTTAACAGTCCGCGCGCCGCTTCTAACCCAAGCAGTCCGCCTCCAATAACCGCTGCTTTTTTATACTGCTGAGAAGCCTGCAGCATTTCATCCGTGTCTTTTATATCTCGAAAAGCCGTAACTCCTTTTTTATCAGACCCTGGAATCGGAAGAATAAAAGGAAGAGAGCCCGTTGCTAAAATCAACTCATCATACGATTCTACTCTGCCGCTGTTTGTCGCTACTTCTTTTTTCACTGAATCGATACTAGTAACCGTTTCGCCCGTATATAATGTAATATTGTTTTCTTGATACCAGTTCCAATCGTTTAACGTAATGTCTTCAACATTCGTATCTCCTTGCAGCACTTTTGATAGTAAAATACGATTATAGTTCGGATGCGGCTCACTTCCGAAAATCGTAATTTCAAACGCTTCGCTTGAAACCTTCAATACTTCTTCAATCGCTCGAACTCCAGCCATTCCATTTCCAATCAATACGAGTTTCTTTTTTTGCATCTTCCATTCCTCCCCTGGCGTCTATACCTGCTTGTTCCAAAGATATATTTTCTATGCATCTTTAAAGATATACTTAAGATATATGAATTTTCTGAATCGTTCAACTTGTGTGTTAGATTATCTAACACGGTTACGGTATGTATGCGATTCCATTGCTTTAACGACAAGCAAAAAAAATAAGTGGTCTAATTACGTTTTAATTGAGATCATCCTTTGCATTTTATTTTGTGATCTTTTTCACAACATTAATGTAGCAAGAATAAATAACCGGAGCTATGATAAAAATCACTCCTGAATGCTAATAAGCCAAAAATAAAAACTCTAAAGTTCTTTATAAAGAATTTTTTAAACAAACCGTTCTTTATAGTATTTACTATTACTCTCGTATTCTTTATAATGAATATATAGACCTTTATAAAGAACAGAACGGAGAATTAAAATGCCACTCGTAAACATAAAAAAACTTTGGACTCCTTTAGAAATCTTTGGCTTTAAGCTTTATAAGTGTAGAGATACAAAAAGCTACTACTATAAAACGAGGAAAAGTCATAATCTAATAAAATTATAGAAAACAAGCCCTATTCCTTTTGAAAGAGGGCTTGTTTTTTTATTTTCCCGTAAACCAATTCACAACGTACTCTCCCCACACTTCATTTCCCTTTTTCGTTAAATTACCGCTGTCTTTATTTATATACTCTCCTAAATGAAAGGGCCAAATAAGCGAGTGATTCATATAATATACCCAGTTTGCTTCAGAGACTCCCCTGACCGCTTCTACCCCTTCTTCATAGGACTCCGTTTGTGAAATATATGGCTGTGACGGCTGAATCATAAGAGTTTTTTTCAAGTCTTTGAGCTGATGAATCAGCTTGTCTGTATTTTCAAGCGTCTCATCTAGCGTGAGGTGCTGATAGTCATTTTTAAGAGGTGCTTCAAACAAAATAATGTTTGGCTGAAGTTGATCAATTTGATCGGCAATATGTGAGGATAAAAGCTCATCCGTTGTTTGACTGCCGTATGAAAGTATTTTAACCGTAAATACATCACTTCCATATGTAGCTGCTAGCTCTTTTTTTAACTGTTGAGGCCACCCTGCTTTCTTCGCGGATATGGCAATTACAAGAGTGAGAGGTTTTTTATTTGCGATAGATGACTGGATTTGCTTTGTGATAAAGTCTGGAAGATTTTTTGTATAAGCAGATACATCGGAAAACTGTTTTTCTTTATGTACAACAGCAGTTTTTACTTCACTTGCCTGCGCTTCCGTTTGCTCCTGCCAGTGCTGCGTCCCCGCATACATCACCGCCCCGCACAAAACAGCCGCCGCCACATTTACCCCAACCATCGCCTTCATTCAATCTCCCCTTTACAAGTTCTTCTTACAATCTCAGCAAATTGCTTTCATAAAGAAGAACTCAAAATTAGTAGCTCCTGCGAATATCCCCTCAAAGGACTCATCCGGATAGGTCTAGCAACTCTATCATCACCGCTCTTCCGTGATGGTAGAGTTGCTACATCGATATAAAAATAATTATAGATTAGTAGAATTTGGAATGGGGGACCTTTCGTACGTAAAATCTCTACAAATACACGTATACTTCGCATATTTCCTAGCGAAACGTGAAGTTTCCGGGGAAATTACGTCACGTTTCTTAAAAAGAAAACATAATGTACGTTCATTCGCACATGTGATCTTCCCCTTGTACAGTAGAGATACCGGCGGAATACAGCAAAAACGCGTTTTTGAAAAAGGAATGCCACATGCAAAAAAGCTCGTTTGATCAAATCGCTTCATCTTTTCATCCATTAATTGTGTCGATGATTAAAAAATTTCATATTTACAAAGACTACGACGAATATTATCAAATTGCGTTGATTGGTTTATGGAGAGCGTATCAAAAATTTGACGAAAGCAAAGGATCTTTTTCTGCTTATGCCTACACAACCGTGCGCGGTACGATCCTTTCTCATTTAAAAGGCACCATTTTATACGAAGAACGCGAAACACCGGCTGAGCAGAACCTGCTTTCACTAAATGAAGATCCCGCTCTTCCCGTTCCGCTAGAAAGTGAAATTATCAAGCAGCATATCGAACACTTAACGGGAAGAGAAAAAATCTATGTAATCGAACATCTGCTAGAAGGCTACTCGTATAAAGATATTGCCTGCAAATACGGAGTCTCCACGGGAGCCGTTAAAAACTGGGGGAAAGCAGCTCGCAAAAAGCTAAAGGCCTCACTTCTTAAGGAATAAAAAAGGAGGAAGCTTATGATAAGCTTCCTCCTTCCGTTCATATGTGTAGTCCAAACGATTGTTCATATGTAGGACAAGTTTGTTCCATAAATCGAACGCATTATGCCAAGACAAGCGGACTTTCTAAACAGTAATTACGAATAACAGCCGCTCTGGCCAGCTTTTTTTCTAAACTATAATAAGAAAGCTTCACTGGGATGAACGTTCCGTCTTTGAAGTGAATCAGCATAGAGGGTGAATGAACTGAAGCAAGCGTACGTGAAGTATGAACATGAGAGGCAAAAATCCAGGCGCAGCCATAGTCATTTGGCGAAGATGTTGGAAACGCAATGATGGCTTGTGAACGATTAATAACAAGCGGCGTAAGCTGTTTGTACGGAAACATTTTTCTAACGGCGGCAATGGACCCCTTAAACGTACTTAATTCTCGAATGCACGCTTCTTCTAATAATTGCTTACACGTCTTGCTTAGCATGTATTCTCCTGCTGCATCCAGCACCTTTGTGCGGTGAATAGGATCATTCACTGGAATTAATGCTTTTGTCGTCAAACCAATTTGATAATTTTCAACATTTGTCATACATCTACCCCCTTTTGCTACTTTATAACTATTCTATACTATTGAAATGAGGAAAATCTAGTCTTTTTTTCATCATTTGAAATATTTTGAATATATTTTTCATCAAAGAAAAAAGCGCTGAAACCAGCGCTTTTCTTTTAAATAAAAATGTCTAAAATAAGAACCATTGCAAACGCCGCAAACGATAGAATCGTTTCCATCACTGTCCACGTTTTTAACGTTTGAGCCACTGACATATTGAAGAATTCTTTGATTAACCAGAAGCCAGAATCATTTACGTGCGATAGCATTACAGAACCTGCGCCTGTTGCTAGTACTAACAGCTCTGGGCTTACGTTTGGCATTGTTGCTGCAATTGGTGCTACAATACCTGCTGCTGTTGTCATTGCTACTGTTGCTGAACCAACTGCTGCACGAATTAACCCTGCAATCACAAATGCAAGTACGATAGGAGAAAGATGTGCATCTTGAGCAAATCCTGCAATCGCGTCGCCTACACCGCTTGCTGTTAAAATTTTATTAAAACCGCCTCCTGCACCGATGATTAAAATGATCGAAGCAACGGGTCCAAGACATTCATTTGTGAATTTTAATAAATCATCTTTGTTGTATCCTCTTGCAAAACCGAACGAATAAAAAGCAAATACTAGCGAAATTAACAGCGCTACGATTGGACTTCCGATAAAGTTTGTTACGTAGCGAATCGTACTTGTTTCTGGATAAACGAACCCAGTAATTGTTGCTAAAAGCATTAATAGTACCGGTAGTAAAATCGTGAATAACGTAATTCCGAAACCAGGAAGATCTTTATGCTTCGACTCTGTGAACTGCTCCATGATTTCACCCGTTGGCTCGACGTGAACACGGCGTGAAATGAACGATCCGTAAATCGGACCTGCCACGGCTGCAGCTGGAAATGCCACAACTAATGAATACAAAATCGTTTTACCTAAATCTGCTTTAAAGATATCCACCGCTAGCATCGCTGCCGGATGCGGAGGTACCAAACTGTGAACAACGGCTAAACCGGCAATTAATGATAAACCGATTTTAATAAGCGACGTACCCGTATGCTTGGCAATTACAAACACAAGCGGAATTAATAACACAACACCAACTTGGAAAAAGACCGGGATACCGCAAATAACGGCTACAACCATCATTGCCCAGTGCACGTTCTTTTCACCGAATACTTTAATTAACGTGCGGGCAATACGCTCGGCTCCGCCTGACTCTGCCATCATTTTACCTAACATCGTTCCAAGACCAAGAACAATCGCGATAAATCCTAAGACGCTCGCTACTCCTTCTTGGAAAGCCGTTACGATATCAGGCAGCTTCATTCCTGAAATAAGACCCATAAACAAAGCCGCGACAATCAGCGCTACGAACGGATTTGTTTTAAATTTAGCAATTAAAAAGATAAGTCCGACAATCGATACAATTGCATACAGCAAAAGACTTGCTTCATGACTTAATCCGAATACTGAATTCATATGTTCATCCCCTTAGTGTGACCATTTTTCATGTACGTACATCCAAATAATGTATACGCTTTCAAATATTTTCTAAAGTGAACGCACATCGTACGTTCACTTCTTCCTATTTACTTAGTAATTCAACCGTTTCACGAAGCGTTGTTTTGGCTCCGACGTTTCCAGGGAAAATGATGTACGCAATGCCCGGAAACTTGCTTTCCTCTCCCGTTACCCATACCGGAATGCCGGGCTTGATTTGTCCAGCAACCGTCGCACGCTTTACGGATAAGCCGTTTACGCCAATGTCACTTGACGTAATGCCGCCTTTTGCAACGATAAAGTTTGGACGAACGCTTAAGCGGCGAACAATGCTTGTAACCGCATCTGAAATTTTTACCGATAATTTAAGCTCTTCTTCTTTTTTGCCTTCGCCAAGATCTAAGCGCTCGCGTCTTGTATACACAGCTACCGTTTGACCTTGTGAAATAAGCTTCTCTGCTTCATTGATAATACGATTCACTGCTTCTTCAAACTTTTCAGGTTTTAAGACAAGATGACAATCAAATTCAATAAATTCAATGAAGCTGCACTTCTTCAATTCTTCTAACTGCTCTGTTGTTTTTTTAACATGCGAACCAACCATAATTAATCCGCCGTTTGACGACTTTTCTTTAATGAGCTCTTCTTTTGTTAACAAATCTTTATCGCTCACGCCGCCCATTACTTTTGTTAGAGCTGCAGCGCTTCGATACATAAAGTGCTTTCCAAGCTTCATCGCGCGAAGAAGTGCAATCGTCACAACTTTCACATCGACATAATCTACTGCGTTCACGATCACTTTGTTAAAGTCTTTCACTTCCATTAACTGATTTGTGATCGTCACTAAATCAAGGGCACGAATGCTCCCGAGCGAAATATACGTCGTATGACTTGCTTTGAATTTCCCTTCTGACTTTTCTTCTACCCACTCGCCTAAATGAGACTTGCTGTAGCCAAACGTACGGTCTTTTGCAAACTCCGTTTCTCCTGCCGGCACTAAGTAGTCTTCATCTTGCACGTAGTGAATGTTATCAATGGTGAATCGTCCGCCTTCTTTAAAGAAAGGAAAGATAACTTCACCGTCAAGCACTTGATTGGAATGCTGTTCGACGGTTTTCTTTAACACTTCTGTTTCTAACGGATAGTAACCGCGAAGAGTCGAATCACCTCTGCTGATAATTAAAAACTCTTTATCTACTTCAGCCGCTACCTCTGTAATAACAGCCGCAATGTCCGCGTGGGCTTTTTCCGTTTCAGAAGCGGTGAAGCCACGTGAATTTGTTAGAATAAAAAACATTGAATTTTCTTCTAAAAATCCTTGCTTGATGCTGTCTTTGCTCCAGTCTGTGTACACGGAAATGCCATTAACGGTTTGAACACCTGTTGGATCATCATCTAGTACGATGATTTTTTGATTAAACGTCAGCAGCTCTTCGTCGAGCATTTTTTGTACAAGTGCTTCATCGACTGCTGGAATGTTTTTAAACACGTCGCTTACAAGACGTTTCTCATCTTGTTTAATCATGCTTCCACCTTCTTTTTCACTTCAACGTTTGCTAATTTTTCATAGTACTGTACAATTCCGCCGTGATCATCGCTTGCTTTTCCGTCTACTTTTAACGCGTGGAAAATTTCCACAAGCTGACTTGAAAGCGGAAGCGGTACGCCAATGTCATGAGCCGTTTCCATCACGTTTGTCATATCTTTTAAGTTAATATCAATGCGTCCGCCTGCTACAAAGTTGCGGTCTAAAATCAGCGGTACTTTTGCATCTAATACAGCGCTTCCAGCTAATCCGCCGCGAATCGCTTGATACATTTTTTCAACGTCAATGCCTGCTTTGGCTGCTAGTACAAGCGCTTCAGACATTGCTGCAATGTTTAAGTTTACAATCACTTGGTTCGCAAGCTTAGCCGTTACGCCGCTTCCGTTGTCTCCAACAAGCGTTATTTCTGCTCCCATTGCATGAAGAATAGGTGAAACGCTTTCAAAGATGTGCTCATTTCCCCCGACCATAATCGCAAGCGTGCCGTCAATTGCTTTTGGCTCTCCGCCGCTAACCGGAGCGTCTAGCATGTGAATTCCTTTTTGTGCAAGCTCAGCCGCAATTTCTTTTGATGCTACCGGTGAAATGGAACTCATATCGATGATAACGCTTCCTTCTTTGGCGCTATGAATTAACCCTTCTTCTCCAAGCACTACGCTTTTTACATGATGTGAAGCCGGAAGCATCGTGATCATCACGTCGCTGTTCACTGCAACTTCAGCAAGACTTTCTGCTCCAAATCCTCCTGCTGCTTTCACTTCTTCCACTGCTGCTTTATTAATATCGTAAACCGTTACCTCAAAACCTGCTTTTAATAAATTGAGTGTCATCGGTTTTCCCATAATTCCAAGTCCAATAAATCCAACGCGTTTTGTCATTTTCGTTTCCTCCCCTTGTTGTATACGTTTTCAAATATGTTTTAAAAAATAATGTATACGTTAAAATATTTTTTGTATACATTTCTGATAATTTTGTATACACTCATCATATTCGCATTTTATTTATTTGTCTAGCCTTTTTTTAAATGAAATTTATTTCCAAAAGCGAAACTTTCCGTCCCACCTTTTCACAAGTTATAGTATGATTTGGGTATACGCGTACAAAATGATAAAAATAAAGAGAGAAAGAGACGAGATTTCCTCGTGTCGAATGCTAGAGGTGAAGTAGAGTATGTTAAGAAATCAAGGTTCTCGTTCGTCTCATCACCCTTCTTATGAGATGATCCGAGATAAAATTTTAAACGGTGAGCTTGAAGGCGGTACAAAAATCGTCGAAGAAAAATTAGCGAGCGAGCTTGGATTCAGCCGAACGCCGATTCGTGATTCCATTAGACGCTTAGAATATGAAGGACTGATTGTTCGAAAAAAAGTGGTGTCGCCGACAGAAAAAGATCTACGCAACTTGTTTGAAGTGCGAATGCTGCTAGAAGGCTCAGCTTCTAAAGCCGCCGCGACTTTTTTGTCTGATAACGAATTAGAAGAATTAAAGGAATGCGTAGACACCGGAAGAAACGGCTCGTTTGAAGAAATTATGAGCGCAAATGAACGTTTTCACGCTATTATTGTGAACGCAAGCAACAATGACGTAATGATTAATATCATCGACCGCATGCAGTCGATCATTTACTTATTCCGTCATACGGTCGTATTTTACAACCGCCCGTTTTTAATTGACGAACATGAAGACATTTATAAAGCTATTAAAGAACGCAATGCTGAAAAAGCGGAAGCGTTAATGCAAGAGCACCTTCAAAAAGACTTAGAGTTTTGCCTGCATTTACTTCAAAGAAGACAATAAAAAAGCTGCCAATCGGCAGCTTTTTTATACGTACATCTTTTCTGTTACAGAAATATCAGCTAACTGTCCGCTGCTGTTTTTGAACACCACGTGTTTCTTTGAAAACTTCGTCGGTGAATCAATACCGGCTGCTGCGGCTAAATTAAACAATCCTTCACGTAATGACAGCACGTAGTTGCACACGCGATATGACTTTTCTTCAATAATAAGCGCTTTTTGCAGCTTTGGATCTGTTGTGGCTACGCCCACTGGACAGCGGTTATTGTGACAAACCTGCGCTTGAATACAGCCAACAGAAAACATAAAGCCTCTGGCAATATTAACGCAGTCAGCACCCAGCGATAAAGCCGTCGCAATTTTATCAGCCGTTAACAGCTTGCCCGATGCAAAAAGCTTTACTTGATCACGAACGCCATACTTTTTAAGCAGTTCATCCACAAAAGGAAGTCCTGAAAACAGCGGTACGCCCGCTCCGTCCGCTAATTCTTGAAACGATGCGCCCGTTCCGCCTTCTGCTCCGTCAATCGTAATAAAATCAGGACCGCTTCCCGTCTCTTTCATATACGCCGCCATTTCTTCAAGATCATTTGTGTTTCCGACAACCATTTTAATGCCTACTGGCTTGCCGCCCACGTCTCTAAGTTTTTCAATAAACCCAAACATTTCAGGATACGACGCGAACTCTTTAAAACGGTTTGGGCTGTCTACCGATTCTCCTGGCTTCAAGTTGCGGATGTCAGCGATTTCTTCCGTTACTTTTGAACCGTCTACGTGACCGCCTCGCGTTTTGGCCCCTTGCGCCAGCTTAATTTCAAACGCTTTGATTTGCTCCATTTCACTTTTCTTTTTAAATTCTTCCCATGAAAATTCGCCTTCTTTTGTCCGAACGCCAAAAAGCCCGGGACCAATTTGAAAAATAATATCGACGTTTCCTTTTAAATGATACGGTGACAGTCCGCCTTCTCCCGTATTCATCCACGTGCCACCTGCTCGTCCTAACCCTAGTGATAAAGCCGTAATCGCGTGGTCACCAAGCGCTCCAAAGCTCATGCCGGATTGACCGATTAATCCTTTTACAACAAACGGCTTTTTGCATGAAGGCCCTATAACGACCGCTTCTTCATCCCGCAAATAAAACGGATCCGCTTCTTTTTCTTCTCGATGCTCTCTTCGGCTGAATAAGTTATCGGCGTCCATTTTATATACTTTTGTTTTAATTTTTGGCGTATTATCCGCTTTCATTTCGTCGCGCTGCTTTGGGAACACCGCGTTTCGAATGTAGTAGCCCGGTTCGCTAAAATCACGCTCTGAGCCAAATCCCATCATCCGGTTTAGATATTTACCTGACTTAACGGTTTGTTCATATTGATTTCGAGAAAACGGCTTGCCTTCGTTATTATTTAAAAATAAATACTGACGCAGTTCAGGCCCCATTTTCTCAAAAATATAGCGCATTTTCCCGAGCAGCGGATAGTTTCTCAGAACCGAATGCTCTTCTTGTTTTTCATCTTTCATCCAAAGAATAATAGTGATAATAACAGGCACTACAATCACAAGCATCATGACCGCGCCAAAAATAAGTAAAATGATTTCAAACACTCCCATGATATCCCTCCTAAAAAGACTCTCCTATGCGGAGAGTCACTAATTAAAGCATTCTGCTTAGTCCTTTGCGAAGCGGCGGCATTTCTAGCTCATGTTCTTTGAAGAACTTTTTCATGATGTGCTTCGAATAATTGGCTGCTTGTCCGAATGAAATTTTGCCTGGAAGCGGCGGTTCATCCGCAATAACGACATCAATCACAACAGGAACATTCGAAAGCGCTGCTTTTTCAAACGCTGTTTCCAGCTCCTCGTGTTTTTCAACGCGGTAGCCAATTCCTCCGCACGATTCAGCGAACTTCGCAAAGTTCATCTCACCAAGCTGCGTTTGGTAATCCAAGTGACCTTGAATTGCTTGTTCATATTTAATCATCCCGATTTCACTGTTATTAAGGACGACTACAACAATTGGCAGCTTGTACTTCACAGCCGTCACAAAATCTTGCATGACCATCGTAAAGCCTCCGTCACCGCACACGGCTACCGATTGTTTTTCCGGATGGGCAAGCTTTCCTGCAATCGCAGCCGGGAGTCCGCAGCCCATCGTTGCCAGCCAGCTTGAAATCACAAATTTTTGATTCGTCATGCGGAAATGTCTCGCCATCCATACCGTTACGTTCCCGACATCAACAGATACAATCGCATCATCGTCAACGATTTTTTGCAGCTTAGGGATGACTTGCTGGGGCTTGATTGGCGTACTCACTTCGTTTTCTTCTTTTTCTACGTGCTTCCACCAGTTTTCCATATTAACTTGACACTCTTCT
Organism: Priestia sp. P5_B4; assembly: GCF_056400385.1. NCBI lineage: Bacteria > Bacillati > Bacillota > Bacilli > Caryophanales > Bacillaceae > Priestia > Priestia sp. P5_B4. Next base: position 3,224 of record NZ_JBFULJ010000051.1, on the reverse strand, counting down.
AGGAAACGGCGGTTTTCTTGATAATCTAAATTATGCGTAAGCTGTGACAGCGTCGTTTTCGAGTCTCCGACTAATCCGATCGATACAGGGTAACGTCTGCCGATTTGTGTGGCATCAGAATCCAGCTGTATTGCTTCGACTCCATCTGGTAAAAACTCACGGTATGGAAACGAAGTTCCAATCATGATCAGCAGATCAGTTTCTTCCATCGCTTCATACGCCGGCTTTGTCCCAATTTGACCGAGCTGACCTAGATTATAAGGGTGATGATCAGGCAGTATTCCTTTACCCGGAAGCGTAAAGATAATCGGCGCCGCTATTTTCTCTGCAAACTGCGCTAATTCAAGCTTGGCGTGCTTTGCACCTGTTCCTGCTAAAATAACCGGTTTTTTCGCGTATTTAATCGCTAGAAGCGCTTTAGCTACATCTTCCGGGTCACTGTGAGAAATTGATTTTGACACATTAGCAATTGGCGTTTTTTCATCAATTTTAATCGTTGAAGACGGAATATCATCTGGAATGACTAGAACCGCAACGCCTTTTTTCGCATAAGCCGTTCGAATCGCTTGCTGCAGCAGATGCGGAAACGATTCAGGTGAATCTACTCGGTGATTAAACACCGACACATCGTCAAAAACACGTTCTAAGTTCACTTCTTGAAACGATTCATTGCCAAGCTTCGCGCGAGGCACCTGTCCGGCTAACACTAGCACCGGTGCACCGTCTGCTTTAGCATCGTACAAACCGTTTAACAGATGAATCGCACCCGGCCCTCCAATTGACAGACACACGCCGATTTTACCCGTGATTTTAGCGTAAGAAGATGCCGCAAGTGCGCCTACTTCCTCGTGACGGACTTGAATAAACTCAATTTCATCTTTTTCACTTCGCAGATTGTCCATAAAATGATTGATTGAATCTCCCGGCATACCGAAAATGTGATCGATCTTCCATTCTTTTAATACCGACATAGCTGCTTTTCCAGCTGTAGTTTTTATCATATTCAGCCTTCCTTTCTTTAACTTTGTTTCTATTCCATACCACAATGAAAGAAAGACAAAACAAGGGACTTTCCCGTTTTTATGGAAAAGTCCCTTGTTTTCAGCTAAATAATTTAAATAAACTAAATTTTTTCATCGGCTCAGGGTCTAATTGATGCACCGGACGACCATCGATAATCGCTTCTGCATTTTCAATAAAAAAATAAAGTTCTGAAGCACCGTACATATCGGAAATATAATCATACGCTTTTGAAAGTGAATAGTCGTGGTAATTGCGAGCATGAACGCCAGAGGCAATCACATGGGCTAAGCGGTATTTAATAAATGTGCACGCCGCTTTTCTTTCTTTTTTTCCGTTTAAGCCAAGAATACTAGCCGCGCTTAGCTGAACGAGCACGCCTTTTTTAACAAGCTCATACAAACGCTCAGGGTAATCTCGGAAAATCGGGTGACATTCTGGTGAACGAAGAATAGGCACAATGCCTTTTGTTAGAAGATCAGACAGTATCTTTTCAAAATAAGGTGAGACATCATAGTCAGGCAGTGAAAGAAACAAATATTTATCGGTGTGATTAAGCGTAAGAAGCTGATTTCGTTCATAGTTTCGCAGAAGTTGAGGTGATAAAGGGACAAGCTGACCTGGTAGGACTTGAAGAGGAATACATGAATTCGTGAGCCATTCATTAGCTGCATTCACATAGAGAAATAAATGGTGTTTCATAAACTCTTGATCGCTATCATAAAGCGGAGTCGCCACGACGGACTGAACGCCTTGATCCGCTAAAGAGCGTGCCATCTTCAAAAAGCCGTCTACTTCCTCAGGTCCGCTATCGATATTAGGCAATATGTACGTATGAATATCAATCACTTTATTTCMCTCCCTGCGTTTTGTATAGCTCTATTCTACGACGATTTCAAGTGTGAAACTATGTATTCTTCTCGACATTTACCACCACGAACCCCGGAAAAACGCGTACTTTCCTGTCATCTACTTAACTAACAATATTTTACTATCACTCTATGTGAAAACGCAAACAAAATTTGTAAAATAACTCCAAATAATGATGAGAAAAGAAGGGATTGAAATAGGTCTTTGTATGCAAATACCCTGATTAAACAGAAGTTAATCAGGGTACAAAGGGAAAATTTAAAAGATTCCTAGGAATTTTGTTTTTTTGATGCGCTCAGGCTCTTGTTTATAAACAGCCTTCCCACTCGCAATGGCTTCAGCATTTTCCATAAAATGATAAAGCTTGCTGTTGCCATATTTTTTGGACATGGCAGAATAAGCTTTTTGCAGGCCGTACTGCTGGTAATTTTCACGATTTACGCCTGATGCAACAACGTGTGCTAATCCGTGATCAATGAACTGATAAGCTGCTTTTTTAGCTTTACTGCCGTTGCCGCCCAGCACACTTTGTGCAGACAGCTGAACGACTGCTCCATTTTTTACGAGCTTGTACAAGTGCGGAGGATTCTCTACAAATAATGAATGGCACTCAGGCTCATTCAAAACAGGCACTATTCCTTTTAACTGRAGCTCGTATGCAATATTTTCTAACACTTCAATTTCCACATCTTGCGGAATCTCTAAGAACATATATTTTTCATTTTCATTTATTGTCATCATATAATACTCTTTGTTTGATAAAATCATCTGGGTAGAGGCAACTATTTTCTGACCTGGTAAAACTCTTAACGAAATAGAAGATTTTCTTAACCATTCATTTGCAAGATCAACACTTTCTCTACAGCTGGAATCTTTTCCGTCATAAAGAGGTGCTGCTACGACTTCTGTTACTCCTTGTTTCACTAATACATTTGCCATTTCTAAAAACTCTTCTACACTTTTGGGACCACTGTTCACATTTGGCAAGATATTGGTATATATATCTATCATTTTTTTCTCCTCTTTCTATGCCTCAGATCATGGATAGTATTCCATGAGTTATATTATAGCACACTACTTTTTTTCTTTCTTCCAATATAAGTATAAATCTTCCTTTATGCTCTATTTACGTAGTGATAGACCTTTGTTTTGTAATGAAATGTCTTAGACAGTTTTTTCTTCTTGATTAAAGGAATAAATAACAATAATTTCCCAAGCTTTCATTCTAGTAAAAAGGAAATAGATGAATGAAAATATACCTATTTTACATTGACATCATTATCCTTATTCGTATATATTTTTTATATGTGTTTAAAAATAGGACAGGTTTACAC
>NZ_JBFULJ010000050.1:0-16157 GCF_056400385.1 Priestia sp. P5_B4 | reverse complement strand
GCGTAAGCTTTACTCAGCGAACTGTTATCTAGTTTTGAGAGAGCAATCTCTTGTCTGGTGGCGATAGCGAAGAGGTCACACCCGTTCCCATACCGAACACGGAAGTTAAGCTCTTTAGCGCCAATGGTAGTTGGGACTTTGTCCCTGTGAGAGTAGGACGTTGCCAGGCACTTGAAAAAAAGACTAGCTATTTTTAGCTAGTCTTTTTTTGTATGTTCATTTAAGTAACAGGAAATTAAGTAAGGAATCTTTTGAGCCGTAACTTCAAGGAACCTCAAGATAAATGGGTAATCTTTCGAAGAGTATGTATGCAATAATTCATACCACCACTCTGTTTCATAACGTGAAATCATACTTAAATTATAAAGTAATAAGTAATGTGCCAACATCTCAGGGAAATATAAGCAGCAATCTTTTTCCAAAGGTGCATGCAGCGTGTTATTTTGGAAATTGTACATAAAAGGTGAACAATTATATAAACAGCTTGAAGGATTAAGAATACATACCTGATCTTCTGACAGAGACAATGATAGGCGGGAACGCTCTTTTAAAAAAGAGTAGAGCCTTTCGTGATTCATATGATAACACCGTGTGACTTGTTCAGGAATAGACAAAGAGGTAGCTGGAAGCGATCCAATAGTTGTTAAATGGGAAAATGACCTAGTACCCAAATTTAAAAATAATGTATCTAATTCCGGTACGCACGACAACAGATAATTCATTGTGTATTTACTACCTTCTAGTTGTTTCACATGAAACAATTCTTCTCCTACTTGTGAAAACAAACCGCTTTTTTGGATCTTAACTTCATCATCTAGAAAATCATAACTTTGTTTTTTTCTTTTTCGTGTTGATACTCCATGTGCTAACACCGCCGTATTTTCTGGATATACTGGGTTTTGCGTTAACAAACAGGCTTTTAACAGCTGTGACATTCCATAAAATAATAAAACTGGTTGAACTGATACAGGAGATTGTGCCGCAACTTGATAATAATTTTTACTGTGTTCCAAATAATAAATAAATGGGTAACTGTTTTTAAAGCTATGTTGCTCTGCATCGCTATAATTCAATTTTTGATAGCGCTTTTTTAAAAAGTCTTGTACAAAAGGAACGGAGAAAAATAAATTGTAGGACGTCCAAACATCATTAAATTTATGCAACTAAATCACCTTTTCTTTTTATTAGAATTATCTGATATCTAGTGAAGTTATTGACAGGTACATATCTGCTTGTTAATCTACTAATAATATTCTGTCGTTTAAAGGAGGATTCTATAATGTGGGAAAGCAAATTTTCTAAAGAAGGCTTAACATTTGATGACGTTTTACTGGTGCCAGCAAAATCTGAGGTACTGCCTAAAGACGTTGATATGAGTGTTGAACTAACAAAAACATTAAAATTAAAGGTGCCGTTCATCAGTGCAGGAATGGATACAGTTACAGAAGCTGAAATGGCTATTGCGATGGCTAGACAAGGTGGTTTAGGTATCATTCACAAAAACATGTCGATTGAACAGCAAGCAGAACAAGTTGATAAAGTAAAACGTTCTGAAAGTGGTGTTATCACGGATCCTTTCTTTTTAACTCCTGAAAACCAAGTATTTGCCGCTGAACATTTAATGGGCAAATATCGTATCTCAGGTGTGCCGATTGTCAACAACGAAGAAGAACAAAAACTAGTTGGAATCCTTACAAACCGCGACTTGCGTTTTATCCAAGATTATTCAATGCAAATTGCTGATGTAATGACAAAAGAAGAATTGGTTACTGCTCCAGTAGGAACGACTTTAGAAGAAGCAGAGAAAATTCTACAGCAATACAAAATTGAAAAGTTACCTCTTGTAGATGACAATGGCGTATTAAAAGGCCTTATCACAATTAAAGACATTGAAAAAGTAATTGAGTTTCCAAATGCAGCTAAAGATCAACAAGGTCGATTATTAGTTGGAGCAGCTGTTGGCGTAACAGCTGATTCAAACGTTCGTATCGAAAAATTAGTACAAGCTGGCGTTGATGTTATCGTTATTGATACAGCGCATGGACATTCACAAGGCGTTTTAGATACGGTAAGCAGCATTCGCGAGGCATATCCAGAGTTAAATATTATTGCTGGTAACGTAGCAACTGCTGAAGGTACAAAAGCATTAATTGAAGCAGGAGCAAACGTAGTAAAAGTAGGAATTGGACCTGGTTCAATTTGTACAACTCGTGTTGTAGCTGGTGTAGGCGTTCCACAAATTACAGCAGTATATGATTGTGCAACTGAAGCTCGTAAGCACGGTGTAGCTATTATCGCAGATGGCGGTATTAAATACTCTGGAGATATTGTAAAAGCACTTGCAGCTGGTGGACATACAGTAATGCTAGGAAGCCTTCTAGCAGGAACGACAGAAAGTCCTGGAGAAACAGAAATCTACCAAGGTAGACGCTTTAAAGTGTACCGTGGAATGGGCTCTGTAGGAGCTATGGAAAAAGGAAGTAAAGATCGATACTTCCAAGAAGATAATAAAAAATTAGTTCCAGAAGGTATCGAAGGACGTTTGCCTTACAAAGGACCTGTAGCAGATACTTTATACCAAATGATTGGCGGTTTACGCGCAGGAATGGGTTACTGTGGTTCAGCTAACTTAGAAGCGTTACGTGAACAGGCACAATTCATTCGTATGACTGGAGCAGGTTTAAGAGAAAGCCACCCACATGATGTACAAATCACAAAAGAATCTCCTAACTATTCTATGAGATAATCATGAATGTTAAAAAAACACGTTTCCCTATTAGGAAACGTGTTTTTTATGTCATGGATCATGAATGTAACAGTACTTCTTTATCTATTTTTTTAAATTTTAGTATGATAAAATTACATTTATGTGAGTTTACGTTTGGAGGGTATAGAGTGAGAAACGCAGTACAGAAACAATTAATTTGTGTCATTGCTGTTATGTTAATGGCCAGCGTATTTTTTGTCTCTACACAAGCATCAGCTGCTCCTAAAACAGATGATATTGGCGTTGAAGCAGATGCAGCGATCTTAGTAGAGGCAAGTACGGGGAAAGTATTATACGGGAAAAATACGGATGCTTTATTAGGTATTGCAAGCATGACAAAAATGATGACAGAATACCTAGTATTAGAATCCATAAAAGATAAGAAATTATCTTGGGATCAACGTGTGCCAGTTAGTAAATATGCAGCTAAAATTTCTCAAGATTATGGATTATCGAATGTACCGTTAATTGAAAACCAAAAATACACGGTGAAAGAATTATATGATGCCATGGCTATTTACTCAGCTAATGGAGCTGCAATTGCTTTAGCTGAAGCTGTCAGTGGTTCTGAAGAAAACTTTATTAAGTTAATGAACGAAACGGCAAAAAGATTAAATATGGGTGAATCAAAATTTGTCAATTCCACAGGTCTTTCTAATTCTCTGTTAAAAGGAATGTATCCAAAAGGAACGAAGGAAGAAGATGAGAACCTTCTATCGGCTCGGGCAGTTGCTACCCTTGCTTATCACTTAATTCATGATTATCCAGAATCTTTGGAAGTAGCTAAAACTCCTTCTAAGATGTTTAGACAAGGGCAACAAGGGGAAACAAAAATGAACAATTGGAACAAGATGCTCCCAGGTTTTTCAGCTGCCTACAGCGGCGTAGACGGTTTAAAAACTGGCCATACAGATTTTGCAGGTCAATGTTTCACTGGGACTGCAGAGCGTAACGGGGTAAGATACATAACAGTTGTAATGAATGCTGAGGAAAACGGCAAGTCTACGGAAGCTGCTCGTTTTTCCCAAACAAAAAAGATATTGGATTATGCTTTTAGTCATTTTCAGTTAAAAGAAGTAGTGCCTGCTAACGGCGAGATTAAAGGGCATGAAACAATTAATGTTGCTAAAGGAAAATCAAAAGAAGCTTCCGTTTCTCCAAAGAATTCGGTAAAGATTATTACCGAAAAAGGTCAAAAAGATCATACTAAAATCAACTTTAAGTTAAACGATAAAGTTATGAACGATCAAAAAGTTGTTGCTCCTATTAAAAAAGGAGAAACAGTTGCTTATGTCAGTGCAACAAACAGCAATCTTAAAGATTTGGGCTATGTAGGAGGTCAAACTACAGATAGCATGACGCCGGTTGTGACAAACGAATCTGTTGAAAAAGCTGGATGGTTCTCTCTCGCTATCCGCAGTATTGGCAACTTCTTCAGCGATATTTGGATGAATGCTGCAAATACAGTGAATAACTGGTTTTAATGATAACTCAAGAGAAAGAAGAGATACTACAAGAGAGTATCTCTTCTTTTTATTTTTAGATTTGTTTGTATATAATCTATAAATTAGATAGGAATTTTCCGAAAAATGCGGTAAAATAGACACTAAGTTTTGAATTTTGTATATACACTAAAAATTATTGTGAAACACTTGATACAGGAGGAAGACAAACATGAATAACATTACAGGTACTGATCGTGTAAAACGAGGAATGGCGGAAATGCAAAAAGGCGGCGTTATCATGGACGTGATCAATGCAGAGCAAGCAAAAATTGCAGAAGCAGCAGGTGCTGTTGCCGTTATGGCATTAGAGCGTGTTCCAGCTGATATCCGTGCAGCAGGCGGCGTGTCTCGTATGGCAGACCCAACAATTGTTGAAGAAGTGATGAATGCTGTGTCCATTCCAGTTATGGCAAAAGCTCGTATTGGCCATATTGTTGAAGCACGCGTGCTAGAAGCGATGGGTGTAGACTACATCGATGAAAGTGAAGTGTTGACTCCAGCTGATGAGGAGTTTCATTTAAATAAAAATACATTTACGGTTCCATTTGTGTGTGGTTGCCGTGATCTTGGCGAAGCATCTCGTCGTATTGCTGAAGGAGCTGCAATGCTTCGTACAAAGGGCGAACCAGGGACAGGAAACATCGTGGAAGCAGTACGCCATATGCGTCAAGTAAACGCTCAAGTACGTAAAGTTGTGGGTATGGACGAAGATGAGTTAATGACAGAAGCTAAATTATTAGGCGCACCTTATGAGTTATTACTGCAAATTAAACGTGAAGGTCGTTTACCGGTTGTAAACTTTGCAGCAGGCGGTGTAGCAACACCAGCAGATGCAGCGTTAATGATGCAGCTTGGAGCAGACGGCGTGTTCGTTGGATCAGGAATCTTCAAATCAGACAACCCTGAAAAGTTTGCGCGAGCAATCGTGGAAGCAACAACACATTATCAAGACTATGAGCTTATTGCAAACTTATCAAAAGGGTTAGGAAGTGCAATGAAAGGGATTGAAATTTCATCATTATTACCAGAAAACCGCATGCAAGAGCGTGGATGGTAATTTAAAGGGAGTTTTGACAAAATGGTAAAAGTAGGCGTGTTAGGATTACAAGGTGCCTTTCGCGAGCATGCACAAGCATTAGAAGCAGCAGGCGCTGAAGCCATTATCATAAAAAAAGTTGAACAGCTAAACGAAATAGATGGTTTAATCCTACCGGGCGGCGAAAGCACAGCGATGCGTCGTCTGATCGACAAATATGACTTTATGGAACCTCTTCGCCAGTTTGCACAAGCAGGTAAACCGGTATTTGGTACGTGTGCGGGTTTAATTTTACTTGCAGGACAAGTCGTTGACCGTGAAGAGCCCCATTTAGGTGTTATGGATATTACGGTAGCTCGAAACTCGTTTGGGCGTCAACGGGATAGCTTTGAAGCTGCCCTAAATATTAAAGATATCGGTGAAAATTTTATAGGCGTATTTATCCGTGCTCCGCATATTGTAGAAGTAGGAGAAAACGTTGAAGTCTTAGCAATGCATAACGACCGAATTGTTGCGGCAAGACAAGGTCAATTCTTGGGATGTTCGTTTCATCCAGAATTGACAGATGATGCTCGCATGGCGCAGTATTTTGTAGCAATGGTTGAAGAAGCTTCAAAAAAACCTGTATAAATGAATTGCATCTTGTAAAGACTTGTAGTACATTATGATTAATAAAAATGATATTGGTATAAAGCGTTGATAGGAAATAGTAATAAGATTTTTGATTTCAAGAGAGTCGATGGCTGGTGTGAATCGATAATCAATTCTTATGAATCCGTCCTGGAGCAAGCTGTCGAAAAAGTAGTAGGCAGTTTCGGTTCATCCGTTATCTGGTTTAAGAGGAAGGCTTATTTTAGCTTTCAATTAGGGTGGCAACGCGGGTAAACTCTCGTCCCTTTCATGGGGATGAGAGTTTTTATTTTGCCCTTTTATACTAAAGGAGGTACTAAATATGTTAGATTTAAAATTTTTACGTGCTAATTTTAATGAAGTAAAAGAAAAGCTCAAATTTCGTGGTGAGGACTTAACGGACTTAGGTCGCTTTGAAGAGTTAGATACAAAACGCCGTGAGCTAATTGCTCAAACAGAAGAGTTAAAAAGCAAGCGAAATGAAGTATCACAGCAAATTGCACAATTGAAGCGTGAAAAACAAGATGCTGATCATTTAATCGTTGAAATGCGTGAAGTAGGAGACCGCGTAAAGCAATTGGATGAAGAGCTTCGCAGCGTTGAAGAAGAATTAGAACTATTGCTGCTTTCAATTCCTAACGTTCCACATGAAAGTACGCCTGTAGGTGAAACTGAAGATGATAACGTAGAAGTTCGCAAATGGGGAGAAATTAAACAATTTGATTTTGAACCAAAACCGCATTGGGATTTAGGAACAGATTTAAATATTTTAGATTTTGAAAGAGCTTCGAAAGTAACGGGAAGCCGCTTTGTATTTTATAAAGGGTTAGGTGCAAGATTAGAACGCGCTCTTATTAACTTTATGATGGATTTACATATGGATGAACATGGTTATGAAGAAATCCTTCCTCCATATATGGTGAATCGCACAAGCATGACAGGAACAGGGCAGCTTCCTAAATTTGAAGAAGATGCATTCAAGATTAAAGAAGAAGATTATTTCTTAATTCCTACAGCTGAAGTACCAGTTACAAATTTACATCGTGATGAAATTTTAAGCGGAGATCAGCTTCCAATTGCTTATACAGCGTATAGTGCTTGCTTCCGCTCAGAAGCAGGCTCTGCAGGAAGAGATACACGTGGTCTTATTCGTCAGCATCAGTTTAATAAAGTAGAACTCGTTCGCTTTGTTAAGCCAGAAGATTCTTATGATGAATTAGAAAAATTAACGGGCCATGCTGAAAAGGTTCTTCAACTATTAGGTTTACCTTACCGAGTTCTAAGCATGTGTACAGCTGACTTAGGTTTCACAGCAGCCAAAAAGTATGATATTGAAGTTTGGATTCCAAGTTATGAAACGTATCGTGAAATTTCTTCTTGTTCAAACTTTGAAAGCTTCCAAGCTCGCCGTGCTAATATTCGCTTCCGCCGTGATACAAAAGCAAAAGCAAAACCAGAACATGTTCATACACTAAACGGTTCTGGCTTAGCAATTGGTCGTACGGTAGCTGCAATTTTAGAAAACTACCAGCAGGAAGATGGATCAATTCAAATTCCAGAAGTGCTGCGTCCATATATGGGAAATAAAGAATTTATCTCTAAATAAAAGTAGAAGGTGTTCATTAAGAATTAATTCTTAATGAACATCTTTTTTTAAAACATCAATAAAAGAGTTGACTTTATTATTTGTATATKATAAATTAATAATTGTCGATACGGAGGAATACCCAAGTCCGGCTGAAGGGATCGGTCTTGAAAACCGACAGGGGTGTYAAAGCCCGCGGGGGTTCGAATCCCTCTTCCTCCGCCATATTTGACTTATAATGCAATTAACATAGCGCGATAAATTGGAGATTGGAAAACCGTTACTTATAAGTAACGGTTTTTTATTTGTTAAAAATGCCGCTTTATCTATTAAAGCGGCATTTTTTTATAGATGACGACGTTTTAGCTTTTCATTATGTTGTAAAAAGCGAGCCACTTTTTCAACAATTGATTCAATTGAATCAGGATCCTTGATAAGGTCGTATTCTCTAATATCTAAACGAAGAATAGGGCAAGCCGTAAAGTTATTAATCCAGTCTTCGTATCGGGCGTGCATCTCTTTCCAATAATCAAGAGGCGTTTGCTGTTCCATTGGTCGCCCTCTTTCTTGAATGCGATCTACAATATCTTCGAAGCTGCCTTCCAAATAAATGAGCAGATCCGGATGAGGAAAATATGGAGTCATAACCATCGCATCGAACAAGCTTGTATATGTTTCATAGTCTACTTTAGACATCGTTCCTTTTTCAAAATGCATCTTAGCAAAGATACCGGTATCTTCGTAAATGGATCTGTCTTGGATGAAGCCGCCGCCATACTCGAAAATTTTCTTTTGTTCTTTAAAGCGTTCTGCTAGAAAATATACCTGTAGGTGGAAGCTCCAACGTTCAAAATCTCCATAAAATTTGTCCAGGTAAGGGTTGGAATCTACTTTTTCAAACGATGTGCGAAATTGGAGAGCATCAGCCAATGATTGAGTCATTGTAGATTTCCCAACTCCAACTGTACCCGCTATCGTCAACACAGCATCATTAGGAATGTTGTATTTCGATCGTAAGTTTACCATTACATACTCCTTTTTAACATACTCTCTTGAACCTCTGATAGGATTCTATTTAAGTGTTGTTTATTTTGTACAAAATCTATTTCATCACCGTCATAACGTAAAATGGTTACATCAGGGTTATTTTGTTCAAACGCCGTCATAGCTTTTTCATAATCATCACTTAGCCTCGCAAGGTAGTGAGGATCGATGTTTCGTTCAATTTCTCTTCCGCGCATTTTAATACGCTTTAACAAGGTATCTAAGCTGGCATTTAAATAAATAATAATGTTCGGAGCTGGCATATCAGCCGTTAAGATGTGGAAGATTTGTACATATTTTTTATACTGTTCATCTTTTAACGTTTGCTCAGCAAAAATCATGTTTTTCATAATATGATAATCTGCTACAACAGGTTTTTTATAAGATAAGAACCCTTTTTGAATATCCTCCAACTGCTTATATCGATTACATAGAAAAAACATTTCGGTTTGAAAACTCCACTCGTTGATATTTTTATAAAATTTCCCGAGAAATGGATTTTCATCTACGATTTCTTTTAAAATTTCGAATTGAAATGCTTGTGCAATCTCTTTAGCTAGAGAGGTTTTTCCGACACCGATGGGTCCTTCTACTGAAATAAAAGGTGTGCCTTGCATTCATTTGCCTCCTTCATGACCACTCGTTCAAAAAAAACAGACAAAAAATATTTTAACATAGAGAAGGAGAATAAGGGGAAAAGAAATTTCTTTCAGTAAGAAGAATAACAAAAAGCCTACTGTTAACAGTAAGCTTTCCCTATTTATGGCTGTGTCACTCTTTTTGTAATCTTGAAGTTGTCTTCAATCAAGAGCCAGTTTTGCGGGAAATCTAAGCCTAGTTTCCAGTAGGCCATTCCTCTAAGTTTTAATTCTTTGATTAAATCAAACTTGGCCTGAATAGACCTAGCGTCTTCAAACCATACTTCGTGGGTGCGCTGCTGCTCATCTTTATACCGGAAGAAAGGAGCTTGTGCTTTATTGTCGTATTGAATAGCTACTTTATAGCGAGCTGCCAACTCAATAGCTCGTTGAGGACTAATGGCTTTGGCATATTCTCCTCCTGGTTTGTAAGGAAGTGTCCAATCGTAACCGTATAGGTTTTGGCCCATGATAATTTTTGAACTAGGTATTTCAGATATTGCATATTCTAAAACATCACGTACGGGACCAATAGGAGAGACGGCCATAGGAGGCCCACCGCTATATCCCCATTCGTATGTCATCGGAACAACGAAGTTAGCAATCTCTCCAATGGCTTTATAATCATGTGCTTCATACCATTTGCCTTTTTGATCTCGACTTGTCTTCGGAGCTAAAGCGACAGACATAAGAAGTTGCTCATCTTGAAGACGCTTTTTTGCTTTCTGTAAAAATGCAATATAGGCTTCTTTATCTGCCGGACGCAAAAATTCGAAGTCAAAGTGAATGTCTCTGAAATTTTGCTCTTTCGCTGTTTTTACAATATTATTTAAAAGCGTATCTTGAACGTCTTTATTAGTTAAAATTGCTCGGCCGACTTCGTCACTGAATGCGCCGTTTTCAATATTAGCCAATACCATTAAGAAAATGACGTCATTTTCTTTAGCAATAGAACCTAAATTGTTAAGTGGAGGTGCCTTTAGAGAACCGTCTTTTTGCACTTCGAAGTTCGCTGGCCCGAGATAAGTAAGGTATTTTGCATTTTGATTAATCATTTTCTCTGTTTGAGGAGTGATTTTTCGATTGCTTGTTTCAACATACCCTAAAAACTCACCGTTTCTTTTGTTGGGGGAAGGGGGAATTAAGATGCGGCGGCCAGGGGTTAAGGGTGCTGTAACTGAAATATTGTTCGCATTGGCAATAGCCTGATAGCTAACGCCTAATTTTCTTCCTACCTTCCATATAGTGTCCCCAGCTTTTACTGTGTAGTAAGTACCATTGATTGGAATAACCATAGATTGCCCGATAACGAGTTGATTTGGGTTAGGTAATTCATTTGCTCTTATAATTTTCCCTGCGTCAATGCGGAACTGTTTTGCAATACTATATATACTGTCACCTGCTTTAACAGTGTAAATTTGCATAATAAAAAGCCTCCATTTCATATGACTTACTTCCATCATATGAGAAGGCTTTTTACTTAATTCATCAACTCGGTATGTTTGCAAATACGAGCATTTAATACGTTATGCATCATTCTCAAAGCAAAGGTATTGTCTTCATCTGCGTTTGAAGCAATACAATCTTCAGGCACAATTAAGTTATACTCACGCATATAAGCATCGTTGGCTGAAAAAAGCACGCATATATTTCCCGCAATTCCTGTTAAAATAAGTGTATGGACATCGAGCTGTGATAGCAAAATATTCAAAGCTGTCCCATAGAAGATAGAATGCTTTGGTTTAATTAAAAAGTAATCAGCGTTTTGTGGTGAAATGTGATGTAGAATGGGTGAGCTTATCTCATTTGTGCAGTGTGTTAAAATGGTTTCTAAGTTTGCTTGCCATAGCTTATAGTGGTCATTTACATAGATAATAGGGATATGTTGAGACGATGCGTACTGTTTTAACTGGGCAATGTTTTGAGCAATGGTTAAAGATTTTTCAGCAAGTATTTTGCCGTTTTTAAATTGAAAATCGTTTAGCATATCAATAATAATTAAAGCAGTTTTAGCGTTCTTCACACAAGGTCTCTCCTTTTCCTGATGTACATAGTAAATAGTTTGACTCAGAAAAAATATAATATGTAAGGTTGGATAAAAAGTGTTAAATGATGAAAAGTGTATGAGGTTGGCAATTGATGAAGCATTAAAAGCCAAAGATAAATTAGAGGTTCCCATTGGAGCAGTTATTGTTCAAAATGATGAGGTGGTTGCTTCAGCTTATAACTTACGAGAAACAGAACAGCGATCAGTTGCTCATGCAGAACTTTTAGCAATTGATGAAGCATGTAAGAAATTAGGAACATGGAGATTGGAAGACGCTACGTTATATGTCACCTTAGAACCATGTCCGATGTGTGCAGGTGCTATTGTATTATCAAGAGTGAAAAGAGTTGTGTTTGGAGCTTATGATCCTAAAGGTGGCTGTGCGGGAACATTGTTAAACTTATTAGAGTTTGAAAAGTTTAATCATCAAGCACAAGTAGTAGGAGGTGTGCTAGAAGAAGAATGCGGGAGCCTCTTAACGACCTTTTTTCGTGAGTTGCGTCAACGAAAAAAGGCTGGAAAATAGCGCTAAAAAAGTAAGTTTTCTATAGCAGTTGCATTTTTGAATGAAAAGACGTATACTTGTAAATGCATCAACTTGATGCCCAAACTATTGGTTTCAACTTTGCCGTGCTAAGCGGGGAGGTAGCGGTGCCCTGTACTCGCAATCCGCTCTAGCGAGGCCGAATTCCTTCTTGAGGTTAGCTCATCTTAGGGCCTGCCTTAAGTAAGTGGTGTTGACGTTTGGGTCCTATGCAATGGGAATCTGTGAACCCTGTCAGGTCCGGAAGGAAGCAGCAGTAAGCAGAACCTCTCATGTGCCATGGGGTCGCCTAGACCGAGCTAACTGCTTAAGTAACGCCTGGGGTGGCTAATCGACGGAAGGTGCACGGCAGTTATATACATAAGTTTAGTCTACTCTGTTGGAGTAGGCTTTTTATTTTATCTCTCACTATTTTGAAAAAAAACCTCATAATACGCTATAATGATAACTAATGAATTATATTAAAAGGAGAGGATGTAGTGGCATATCAGGCTCTGTACCGTGTATACCGTCCTCAAAGCTTTAACGACGTAGTCGGTCAACAACATATTATCAAAACACTTCAAAATGCCCTTGTCCAAGAGAAATTTTCGCATGCGTATTTATTTTCTGGGCCTCGGGGAACAGGAAAGACAACAGCTGCTAAAATTTTAGCGAAAGCCGTTAACTGTGAAAAAGCACCCATTGCTGAACCCTGTAATGAATGTGCAACTTGTCGGGGAATTACTGATGGTTCCATTTCTGATGTAATTGAAATTGATGCAGCTTCTAATAATGGAGTCGATGAAATTCGAGATATCCGTGATAAAGTAAAATATGCACCTAGTGCTGTTCGATACAAAGTGTACATTATTGATGAAGTTCATATGCTTTCAATTGGAGCTTTTAACGCTTTGTTAAAAACGTTAGAAGAACCTCCTGCACATGTTATCTTTATTTTAGCTACAACAGAGCCGCATAAAATTCCATTAACGATTATCTCTAGATGTCAGCGCTTTGATTTCAAACGCATTTCGCCAGAAGATATCGTATATCGAATGAAGGAAGTATTAGGTTCTGAAGAGCTAGAAGTAAGCGAGGATGCTCTTTACGAAATTGCGAAAGCTTCAGAAGGCGGCATGCGTGATGCACTTAGTCTTTTAGACCAAGCTATCTCGTATAGTACGGAGAAGGTGAGCTTAGAGGATGTTCTATCCATAACAGGAGCAGTATCACAGTCTTTTATTGTGAAGATCGTCCAAGCTATCTTTAACGAAAACATTGTAGAAGCGCTAGACTCTGTTGAAAGTTTGATTAAAAACGGAAAAGACCCAGCGAGGTTTGTAGAGGACCTCATCTTCTATTATCGTGATGTTCTGCTTTATCAAGCTTCTGAAGAAAATGCATATTTACTTGAAAAAGCAGCGGTTAACGAAGAGTTTAAAGAACTCAGTTCAAAAATGGATAGTGCTTTTATTTATAAGGTCATTGCTGAATTGAACCAAACTCAGCAAGAGATGAAATGGAGCAATCATCCTCGAGTGCTACTTGAAGTAGCTTTAGTAAAATTAGCTCAAAGTTCTACAAGTCAAGAGAGTGCTCTTCCATATCAAGACATTTTGCAAAAAATGAATCAAATGGAAGCAGAACTGCAGCAGTTAAAAGAAAAAGGCATTCAAGTTGATCATACAGCTCAGGCAGTGCAAACAGAGAAAAAACAGACAAGACAGTCCAGAAGTCAGTACAAAACGCCTGTTGGGAAGGTAAATGAAGTTTTAAAAAATGCCACTCGGCAGAATTTAGAAACGATTAAGCGATCTTGGGCGCAGGTGTTGGACACATTGAAACAACAAAATAAAGCTTCACATGCAGCGTTGTTATCTAACAGTGAACCGGTTGCGTCTTCAGATCAATCATTTATACTTAAGTTCAAATATGAAATTCATTGCAAAATGGCTTCTGAAAATAACAACAATGTACGTGATAATTTAGAGAATATCTTATATACTTTAATTGGCAGCAAGCGTGAAATGGTTGCAATTCCAGAAAGTGAATGGGATAAAGTAAGAGAAGAGTTTCTTCAAGGACAGCAAAGTGATGGGTCATCAGGTCAACCACAGGAGGAAGACCTTGTGGTTGCAGAAGCGAAAAAGCTATTTGGAGAAGACTTAATCGAAATTCAAGAGTAAATTTAGGAGGAATGTTCATATGATGAAAGGCATGGGCAATATGCAAAAAATGATGAAACAAATGCAAAAAATGCAAAAAGATATGCAAAAAGCGCAGGAAGAGTTAGCTGAAAAAACTGTTGAAGGTACAGCTGGCGGAGGAATGGTAACAGTTGTAGTTAACGGTCAGAAACAAGTGATTGATGTAAATATTAAAGAGGATGTAGTAGATCCTGAAGATATTGAAATGCTACAAGATTTAGTACTAGCAGCAACAAATGACGCATTAAAACAAATGGACGATTTAACAAATAACACAATGGGTCAATTTACAAAAGGTTTAAATATTCCAGGACTTTAATAAGGTGGTTGCCACGTGCATTATCCAGAACCAATATCCAAGCTTATAGATAGTTTTATGAAGTTACCCGGCATTGGTCCAAAAACAGCTGTTCGCTTAGCGTTCTTTGTTTTATCTATGAAAGAAGATACAGTATTAGATTTTGCAAAAGCATTAGTCAATGCGAAGCGGAATTTAACCTATTGTTCAGTTTGCGGACATATCACAGATCAAGATCCTTGTTACATTTGTCAAGATCAGCGCAGAGAGCGAAATGTGGTATGCGTCGTGCAAGACCCTAAGGATGTCATTGCAATGGAGAAAATGAAAGAATATAACGGCTTGTATCATGTCCTGCATGGCGCAATTTCACCTATGGAAGGAATAGGGCCTGAAGATATCAAAGTACCAGAGTTATTAAAAAGACTTCAAGATGATGAGATTCAAGAAGTGATTTTAGCCACTAACCCGAATATAGAGGGCGAAGCTACGGCTATGTATATCTCTAGGCTCTTAAAGCCGACAGGAATTAAAATTACTAGAATTGCTCATGGGTTACCCGTTGGAGGAGACCTTGAGTATGCAGATGAAGTAACTTTATCTAAAGCCCTAGAAGGTAGAAGAGAAGTATAACGAGGTACTCGCATATGTTTTTTAAAAGAAAAGGTTGGTTACGCAAAGAGTATGATGATGAATTTGTGAAGACTTTTATGCAAGTAAAGCAGGAATGGAGTCACAAAACTTCAATGGTAGAAAGAAGTGTAGATCCTTCAGAAGAGGTAATGGTAGATATTCGATTAGCCAAAATGAAGTATCTTTTTCTATTAAAAGAAGCTAAGCATCGAAATATTTCAATTAACAGGATGTCATAGAGGCATCCTGTTTTGTTGTCTTTATAAAATAAGGATTTCCCTCCGTGAAGTAGTGCTTTTTTTGAATGCTTGGACATACATATAAGGTAACTTATCTGCTTTAAGAAGGAGGCAACATGCTAAATCATCCCATTGTAGTTGTGTCTTTTTTAACAGGACTAATCATTCTACTCTTAGTAACAGGTGGTGTTGAAAAAATGCTTCGAGTCATTGGAAATTTATCGATTAAGCTGATTATTGGCGTTCTGCTGCTTTTCTTTATTAACATCTTTGGCGTACAGTTCGGTATTCATATCCCTATTAACTTCCCCACAGCCATTGTTTCAGCTATTTTAGGTATTCCAGGAATAGCTGCCTTACTTGTTATTAATAATTTCATATTATAATTTGGAGGAATATCCAAAATAAAAGTTTTCTGGAATCTTTTCGAGAAAACTTTTATTTTTTTTGAAAAAGTTATTGACCAATAAGTTAACAGATGTTATATTTATATACGTCGCTAAGACAACAACAAAAAATAACTCAAAAATAACTTAATGAAAAAAGTTGTTGACAAGTTATTCTCGAGGTGGTAAGATAAGAAAGTCGCCTTGAGACAAGAGTTCTTTGAAAACTGAACGAAATAGTAAACGTCAACGTTAATTTTTATTTTTTAAATTGAGCAAGTCAAACATTTCTTCGGAGAGTTTGATCCTGGCTCAGGATGAACGCTGGCGGCGTGCCTAATACATGCAAGTCGAGCGAACTTCATAGAAGCTTGCTTCTATGAAGTTAGCGGCGGACGGGTGAGTAACACGTGGGCAACCTGCCTGTAAGACTGGGATAACTTCGGGAAACCGAAGCTAATACCGGATAGGATCTTCTCCTTCATGGGAGATGATTGAAAGATGGTTTCGGCTATCACTTACAGATGGGCCCGCGGTGCATTAGCTAGTTGGTGAGGTAACGGCTCACCAAGGCCACGATGCATAGCCGACCCAAGGCCACGATGCATAGCCGACC
>NZ_JBFULJ010000049.1:0-16567 GCF_056400385.1 Priestia sp. P5_B4 | reverse complement strand
GGATTCTTAATGAGCGACCCCGCCATCAAATCTGCTCCTACATGCGTTGGCTCGATTGTTTCTACAAATTCACCGTAGCAGTTATCGACAAATACTATAACATCAGGCTTAATACTCTTTACAAAAGAAATCATTTCTTTTATTTGCGCGACTGTAAAAGRAGGGCGAATGCCGTAACCTTTTGAGCGCTGAATGCCTATCATCTTTGTGTGCTCATGAATAGACGCTTTCACTTCTTCAAAATCCACTTGACCTTGCACTGTTAAATCTACTGATTTATAGCTAATATTATATTCTTTTAAAGAGCCTACGCCGCTTCCTCGTATACCAACAATTTCTTCAAGGGTGTCATAAGGCTTTCCAGTTATATATAATAGTTCATCTCCAGGACGCAGTACACCAAACAGCGATATGCCAATTGCGTGCGTACCTGAAATAATTTGCGGACGCACCAGACAAGCTTCTGTTCCAAAAACGTCCGCGTATACTTTCTCCAACGTATCGCGGCCTAGATCGTCATATCCATACCCCGTTGTCGGATTAAAATGTGAATCACTCACTCGATTTTGCTGAAAGCTTTGCAGCACCCGAAATTGATTTGCTTCAATACGCTCGTCAATTTTCTCATGTACAGGCTTAATTTGTTTTTCTACTTTTGCAGCAAGTTCCCGAATGCGTGCCCCGT
The DNA here is from genome assembly GCF_056400385.1 of Priestia sp. P5_B4. Taxonomy (NCBI): domain Bacteria; kingdom Bacillati; phylum Bacillota; class Bacilli; order Caryophanales; family Bacillaceae; genus Priestia; species Priestia sp. P5_B4. The sequence goes on along the minus strand of NZ_JBFULJ010000049.1, from coordinate 15,882 downwards.
TTTTTAACTGATCAAACATCATTTCTTTGTTCCTCAACTTTCTTCAAGCGTTTGTAGCTTTTTGTACAAGGGATGCTCTTTTGCAATATACCCTTTGCACTGATACTTCTCAGTTTCTTCATTGAATTTTAACGACTCAAGAATAGAGACCGTTTTGAGTTCAGCGAGCATTTTTCCTTCATAAGCCGGCAGCAGCACATGAAAAAACGCCATTTCTTTTTTCATTTCTTCTTGAATTCTTTCTCCAAGCTTCACTAAATCAGTAGCTTTAAAAGCGCTCATTGATAAAGATGTCGAAGCGGATGGGACAAATAGTTCATGCTGCATATCTTCTTTATTGTAAACTGTCAGCATCGGAATGTCCGTTACGTTCAGCTCTTCTAGTAAGCGATGCACTGTTTTTTCGTGGTTGTTGTAATCTGGATTAGATGAATCTACCACGTGCAGAACAAGGTCAGCTTCGGTTACTTCTTCAAGTGTTGAACGGAACGCGGCTACTAACGTTGTTGGAAGATCTTGAATAAATCCAACCGTATCCGTTAACAGAGCCGTTAGTCCTGACGGAAGTGTATACTGTCTTGTCGTTGGATCAAGAGTTGCAAACAGCTGATTTTCTTCAAAAATACCCGCCTCTGTTAAACGGTTAAAGATCGTCGATTTACCAGCGTTCGTATAGCCCACAATTGCAATTTGATAGACATGATTACGCTTACGTCTTTCTCGATAACGTTCGCGGTGACTTACCACTGTCTTTAGCTGACGCTTAATTTCATCAATTTTACGGCGAATATGTCTGCGGTCACTTTCAAGTTTCGTTTCACCAGGACCTCTTGTTCCAATTCCGCCTCCAAGACGCGACAAAGCGGTACCTTGTCCTACTAACCTAGGTAGCAGATAATTTAATTGAGCAAGTTCCACCTGCATTTTTCCTTCTCGCGTTTGAGCACGCTGTGCGAAGATATCCAAAATCAGCTGCGTACGGTCAATAACACGCGCAGATAACCCTGCTGACAAATTGCGGATTTGACTCGGTGACAATTCATCATTAAATACAATTAAATCAGGCTCTAACTCTTCTTCAAGAGCCACAAGTTCTTCTACTTTCCCTTTTCCAATATAAGTAGCTGGATGAATGCGATCGCGCTTTTGCGTTAACCTTACCAGCACTTCGCCTTTTGCAGTCTCAGTTAAAGATGCTAGCTCATCCATTGAATATTCAAAACGTTCGTCATCGTCATGAAGCTGACATCCGACTAAAATTACGCGTTCAAGTTCAGTATTCATTTCTGCTGTCAAAGATTTTTCCTTCCCTTACTATTAAATTGACAAATCATTCATATCATATCAAAAAAATGTCCATTTCTCCATCTTTGCAAAAGAGACAGAATACATTGTCTTTTACTAGTTTAACACCCTTTTTAAAATCTATAAAACGATGATTAAAAAAACATTGAAATATCACGAAATTCTGTATACAATTTGAGTTGGTTTACTTATCGAAATTTGAATCAGGCTGCCTGATTTTAAAATAATAGTCGCTACTTGGTGAAAACAGAATAAAGGGGATAGCATCATGACTTGGGACGTACTTAGCATTATTGGAACGATTGCCTTTGCAATCAGCGGGGCTTTCATTGCCATGGAAGAGGAGTATGATATTTTAGGCGTTTACATACTGGGAATCGTAACGGCTTTTGGCGGAGGAGCCATTCGAAACCTGCTTATCGGTATACCGGTGTCTGCCCTTTGGGAACAAGGACTCTTTTTTCAGATTGCTTTATTATCTATCACGGCCACTTTTTTATTTCCAAACAATATCTTAAAACATTGGAAGCGATGGGGAAACTTTTCGGACGCCATTGGCCTTGCAGCATTCGCGATTCAAGGAGCGCTTTATGCCACTCATATGAACCATCCGCTTAGCGCGGTTATTGTAGCTGCGGTCTTAACAGGAAGCGGCGGGGGAATTATCCGAGATTTATTAGCACGCCGAAAGCCTACTGTGCTTAAAGATGAAATTTATGCGGTATGGGCGATTATCGCAGGATTTAGCGTAGGGCTGCATATTACAAATACGCCTATAGAACTTTATACGTTATTTATCTTACTTGTAGGTCTTCGGATGTGTTCATATATTTACAAATGGCGCCTGCCGATCAAAACGATTCGACAACCAAACATGTAGAAAAAAAGCCTTTCGTAACGAAAGGCTTTTTTTCAGAGCTGAATATCGCTTGACGTTAAAGTTAGAAGCTCGTTGCGCTCAAAGCTTTCTTCTTCTAAAAGCCTCATGGATTGAGTACGTATGGAACGTTCGATAATGTTTCGCACATATCGACCGTTACTAAAATCCCTAGGCGTCTGATTGTACTTCACGTCCATAAAATGATCTTTTAGCTTTTTATAGGCCTCTGTACTAAACTGATACTGCCTGTCATTCATCATGTGACCGGCAATGTCCATCAGTTCATTTACATCATAATCTGGAAAATCAAAAATAAACGGAAACCTAGAGCGTAGCCCTGGATTAAGACTTAAGAAATTTTCCATTTCTCTTGGATAACCAGCTAAAATCAATACAAACTTATCATTTGAATCTTCCATATGTTTGACCAATGTATCAATTGCTTCTTTTCCAAAATCTTTTTCTCCCCCTCTTGCAAGAGAATAAGCCTCATCAATAAATAAAATACCTCCAAGCGCTTTTTTTACAAGATCTCTCGTTTTCTGAGCGGTATGACCAATGTATTCTCCAACTAAATCTGCCCGCTCTGCTTCAATTAAATGTCCTTTAGACAAGATGTTCATATTCAAAAATAATTTACCTAGCAGGCGGGCTACCGTCGTTTTCCCTGTTCCTGGATTTCCTTTAAACATCATATGCAGCGCCTGCTTTCCCGCTTTTAAGCCCTGTTCCTCTCTTTTTTTGTTAATATATAACCACGCATATATTTCTTTTATCATTTTTTTCAATTCTTCCATTCCAACCAGTCCGCTCATTTCTCGTTCAATTTCCCGAAGCGGCTCATGATTTATGACAGCTTTTTTGGCAGGACGCGGAATTGATGTCGTATACGATTTTTCCTTTTTTGTTTCATTATTTAAAATGATATTAATTTGCCCATTATTTTTAAGAGTTATCGGCTGCTCCACCATGTTCACCTCTCGTTTCATCCCACTTCTCTGTATCGCATAGCTGCATGCGATGAACGCGAAGACAATGATCTCTTATTACCGAAGAAATAATCGTCTATTATAAGGTTTATGTTCGATGAGTAAAAACAATGTTAAGAAACTTTTTTAAGCCTTCATTTGCATAAAAAAAGCATCCGAATATGCGGATGCTTCTCTTTAGTCTCTATTCAAGTTCTACTGTAATATTTTTATTTGGTACAAATGTCGAAATCGCATGTTTATAAATCAGCTGCTGTTTTCCTTCAGATTCAATTAACACAGTAAAGTTATCAAATCCTTTAATTAGTCCTCTTAATTGAAAACCATTTAAAAGAAATACCGTCACATAGATATTTTCTTTACGTAATTGATTTAAAAATTGGTCTTGAATATTAACTGATTGTTTCATTATTCGGCCTCCTCGTTTCTCTATCTGTTTACTTAATTCGCTTCTTTCTTCAGCTTTCCTGCAATATATGTAAAAATTTCAGCAAACTTTTCGGGAAATTTGTCAACTTCCATCTCTATCCATTTTACAGGCATTTTATTCCGAAACCACGTTAACTGACGCTTTGCATATCTGCGTGAATTTTGTTTCAACTGTTCAACGGCTTCTTCGAGCGTGCAGCGTCCTTCAAAATAAGCATACAGCTCTTTGTAGCCGATAGCTTGAATTGATTGTACATCATGCAGACCACTTTCGTACAATGATTTGACTTCATCAAGCAGTCCAGCCTGCATCATCATATCGACTCGTTGATTAATTCTCTCATATAATACGTCTCTATCCATTGTAAGTCCAATAATGCTTACGTCATATAATAACTCTTGCGACTGTTCTTTTGTATAGTCATTGAATTTTTTGCCGGTTACTTCATAAACTTCAAGCGCTCTGATTACACGGCGATGGTTGTTTTTATGGATAGCAGCTGCACTGTCTGGATCAATCTCTTTTAGCTTTTCATACAGGGGATCAATGCCATGAGCTTTAATAAATACTTCCATTCGTTCACGAACTCTTTCATCACTAGGAGTTTCTGTGAACTGATAATCATAAATAACGGATTGAATATAAAGACCCGTCCCTCCAACAATCATCGGCATTTTTCCTCTAGCGTGAATATCATCGATTTGTTTTCTTACAATCTCTTGAAATTCTGCCACAGAAAACGATTCATCTGGCTCCTTAATATCGATCAGGTAATGGGGAATACCCTGCATCTCTTCTTCTGACACTTTGGCAGTTCCGATATCCATCCCTTTATAAATTTGCATGGAATCACCTGAAATAATCTCTCCGTCTAACTGTTTGGCAAGTTCAAGGCTCAATTTTGTTTTACCAACCGCAGTTGGTCCAATAATGACAATAAGTTTTGGTTTCTCTCCCGTCATAACAACACTACTTTCATCTATAGGCATTCACATCATTCCATTTTATCCAAATGGCCATGATTTATTCAACAAAACGGCTAGCTGCAGCTAGCCGCATTGCCTACATCACTCGCTTAAACATTTTTTCCATTTCATACGTCGAATGATGAATAATAATTGGTCGTCCGTGTGGACACGTAAATGGATCCGTAGTTTTTCTCAATGTTTCAAGTAAAGCAAAAATCTCATCGTTTCGCAAATGATGATTCGCTTTAATCGATCCTTTGCAGCTCATCATAATAGCCGCTTCTTCTCGTAACTTTTCGATATTGACTCGTTTCATCGTAAAGATTTGCTGAATCATTTCTTCAATGGTTTCCTGTTCCTCTCCTTTTGGAAACCACTGCGGATGCGAACGAACTATATAGGAGTTTTGTCCAAACGGTTCTAAGAAGACTCCTACTTCAGCAAGCATGTCTTTGTATTCTTCTAAAATCAAGGCTTCATTTCCCGAGAACTCTAGCGTAAGCGGCATAAGCAGTTCTTGAACTTCTGAATCTACTTCTCCAAGCTTTCGCTTAAAATATTCGTACTTAATTCTCTCCTGCGCCGCGTGCTGATCAATAATAAATAATCCTTTTTCATTTTGTGCCAAAATATACGTTCCGTGCATTTGACCAATTGGGTACATCGCAGGAACACGCGGTTCTGGCTGCTCTTTGGCTGAATGGTTCGGTTCTGGAATAGGAGCGTTTTCTTCCACCGATTCTTCATAGTGTTCTATTTCTCGAAACGTTGGTTCAAGTTCTTCATCTTGACGTATGACCTCTGTTTTAACAGGCGGCATAATCTCGTCTACACGAGCAGGAGCCTCCTTAAAACTAGGCTCGCGAACCGTATTAGAGGGCTGATAGCCAGACGTTTTAGACTGATGATCAAATGTAAAGGTCTGCTGCTCAGTTGGCTGAACAGCAGATTTTGACTTAGTTGGTACTACAGCATCCGGAATTAACTGCTGCTTTTTAAAAGCAGCTTTCACTCCTTGTTCAATAAGCTCAAACAGCTCCGCTTCTTTACTTAAGCGCACTTCTAGTTTCGCTGGATGAACATTCACGTCCACTAACAAAGGGTCCATTGTAATAGTTAAAAACACGATTGGAAAACGGCCGATAGGTAAAAGGGTATGATAGCCCTGCTGTACCGCTTTTAACAGCCCGTAGTTTTTAACAAACCGACCGTTAATAATGGTGGACATATAGTTGCGAGAAGCTCTTGTAATTTCAGGAAGAGCGACGTAACCATTCACTTCATAATCAAGTGACTGAACGTTAATCGGAATCATCTTTTTGGCTACTGCCATTCCATAAATAGCGGCAAGCACTTGGCGCACATCTCCGCTTCCGTTCGTATACAGAAGCTGTCTTCCTTGATGCATCAGCCGAATTGAAACTTCAGGATGAGACATCGCAAGGCGATTGACGACATCCGTTACGTTACCAAGCTCCGTGTTTACCGTCTTCATATATTTCAAACGTGCAGGTGTGTTGAAAAATAAGTTTTCAATAACAAGTTCGGTACCTTTTCGGCTTGACGTTAATTCGTGATGAACGATTTCCCCGCCTCTAAGTTTAAGATGAGTGCCGGCTTCTTCTCCCGTACTCGTTTTGAGTTCAAGCATTGAAACTGAAGCAATACTTGGCAAAGCTTCACCGCGAAATCCTAACGTTCGAATTCGAAATAAATCTTGTTCTGTTTTGATTTTACTTGTCGCATGTCTTTTAAAAGCGGTCAAGCAGTCTTCAGAAGCAATGCCGTCTCCATTATCCAATATACGAATTTTTGAAAGCCCAGCTTCTTCTAGCTCTATTTCAATAACTGTACTGTTTGCATCAATAGCATTTTCGACTAGTTCTTTCACCACCGAAGCAGGTCGTTCAACAACCTCTCCGGCAGCAATTTTATTTGAAAGTTCGTCTGAAAGCTGCACAATTTTACCCACAGACTCACTCCTCTCACTCTATTTCTTCTTTAATGATTTTTGCAGTTCATACATCGCATTCATTGCGTCTAAAGGCGTCATTTCTAAAATATCCAGCTCTTTTAAACGATCTATAATTGCTTTTTCCCGTTTCGAAAGCGCAGGCTTTTCTTTTTTTTCTTCTATTTCAAAGAACGAAAGCTGATTGGCTTCATCTGCTTTTTTACTATCTGCACGTTCTTCTTGAACCAAAGAAGCACCTTCTTGTGAAACTTGTTGTGTCATCTCTTCTCTTTTTAGAGCCTGACGTACAGGCTCACGCTCAGAAGATTGTTCTAAATCTTGTAAGATGACGCGAGCTCGCTCTAGAAGCGGATCTGGAAGTTCTGCTAGTTCCGCTACGTGAATACCATAACTTTTGTCTGCAGCACCATCTTTGATTTTGTGTAAAAAGACGACTTTCCCATTTTTTTCAACCGCGCTTACATGAACATTTTTAAGCGCAGGAAGCGACTCATCGAGTACGGTTAATTCATGATAATGAGTAGAAAATAGGGTCTTACAGCCAATATGTTCATGAACGTATTCAATAATTGCTTGAGCAAGAGCCATTCCGTCATACGTAGACGTGCCGCGTCCAATTTCATCTAATAGAATTAGACTCGACTGAGTGGCATTTGTCACTGCATTTTTCGTTTCTAGCATCTCGACCATAAACGTACTTTGACCTGAAATTAAGTCATCGGCTGCTCCGATACGTGTAAATACTTGATCAAAAATCGGCAGAACCGCTTCGTCTGCTGGCACAAAACAGCCAATTTGAGCTAGTATCGCCGTTAAAGCGACCTGGCGCATGTACGTACTTTTACCAGACATATTGGGTCCTGTAATCAGTAAAATTGAACTATCATCCGTCATTTGACAGTCGTTTGGCACATATTCCTGCGAATTCATTACTTTTTCTACCACTGGATGGCGTCCATTTTGAATCGAAATATCTTCACTTGAAAAAATAGGCTTCGTGTAATGGCGTTCTTCACTGATTTTTGCAAAGCACTGCAGTACGTCAAGCTCACTTACTTTTTTAGCGAGTTCTTGCAGCCTTGGAATATATGCTTTTACTTCTTCACGGATTTGTAAAAACAATTCATATTCCAGCTCTACAATTTTCTCTTCCGCTTCTAAGATCAGCGCTTCTTTTTCTTTCAGCTCAGGCGTAATAAAACGTTCTGCATTGGTTAACGTCTGTTTTCGTTCATACATTCCTTCAGGCAAAAGATGCAAATTTGCCCGAGTTACTTCTATATAATAGCCGAACACGCGATTATAACCAATTTTCAGTGAGCGAATCCCTGTTTTCTCACGCTCTTGCTGTTCAAGTGACGCAATCCACGTTTTTCCGTTTCGGCTTGCATCTCGGTATTGATCAAGCTGTGCATGATAGCCGTCATTAATAATGTCTCCTTCTTTAATTGACAAAGGAGGGTGCTCTTTTAATCCTCTTTCAAGAAGATTAGCTAATCGCTCACAAGGATCAATGTCTTCAACAAGCTTTGTCGCATAAGGATGATTCAAACGATTCACAACCTCTTGGATATGAGGCACATTTTGCAATGATTTTTTTAATTGAATTAAATCACGAGCATTTACATTACCAAAAGCGACTCGACCAGCTAAGCGTTCTAAATCATATACGTCTTTTAGCAACTCACGCAGTTCTTCTCGTTCAAAAAACTGTTTCATTAAGACATCTACCATATTCAAACGATTATCAATATCCGCTTGTTTTAAAAGCGGACGATCAATCCAATTTTTTAATAAACGGCCGCCCATTGCCGTAACGGTCTGGTCTAATAACCATAGAAGCGAGCCTTTCTTTCCTTTTGAACGAATCGTTTCGGTTAACTCTAAGTTTCGCTTAGAGAACAAATCAATTTTCATATATTCATTGATTTGATAAAACTGCACGGGCTGTAAGTGTTCAAGCGAACGCTTCTGCGTGCGAGTTAAATACTGAAGAATACGCGCAAATGTTGCAATAAGCTTTTGCTGCTGAAGCGACTCGACTAAATAATCTAGTCCTTCTACTTGCTCTGTACTATTCTCATAAGAAATGGTAATCGTCATGCGCTCTTTTAGTGTTTGTAATAAGTCAGCAGGAAACTCAGAGCTTACAACGACTTCTTTTGCTTCTTTTGCATAAATCTCTGAGACTATATCGTGAAACGAACTAACAAGCGTTACGCTGTTTTCTCCTGTAGACAAATCAGAAAGAGCAAGACCAAACGTTTGATCCTCGAACGCAGTAACAGAACAAATATAGTTATTTTCCTTTTCATGCAGTCCGCGTTCGTTCATCAGTGTTCCGGGTGAAATCACCTGCACCACTTCCCGCTTTACAACACCTTTTGCATGCTTAGGGTCTTCTACTTGCTCACAAATAGCTACTTTAAATCCCTTTTCAATTAAACGCTCGATATACGTAGGAGCAGAGTGATACGGAACCCCGCACATCGGAATTCTCTCTTGTCCTCCTCCGTCTCGGCTTGTTAATGTTATTTCAAGTTCTTGAGAAGCTGTCGTAGCATCTTCAAAGAACATTTCATAAAAATCACCTAATCTAAAAAATAAAAAGGCATCTTGATACTCTGCCTTAATTCTCAAATATTGCTGTATCATTGGCGTATACGCTGCCATACTATTCCTCCATACCACATCTAGTTGTGCGTTTTTGCTACACGTATTATAACATAAGTCTTTCTTAAACTTAATTTATTCAAATAGAACAATCTTCAATTTCTTTTTATAAAACAAATAAAAAAGCTTCGGACGAAGGAAGAAGCTTGTCCGAAGCTTTTCATTATTTACTGCTGTTCAAATGACTATGCTTACGTCCGTATAAGAAGTAAACCACTAGCCCTAGTACAAGCCAAATTACGAAACTAATCCATGTTAACTTCGGAAGCTGAAGTGCTAAGTATAAACAGAACACAAAAGCTAAAATTGGAATCACCGGCACGAACGGTACGCGGAAACCAGTCGATTCTGAAGTTTGTTTTGATTTACGCAAATATAAAATTCCAATTGATACGGTCATGAAAGCAAAAAGAGTACCGATGTTTGTTAATTCTGCTAATCTTCCTAATGGTACTAAACCAGAGAAGATGGATACTAGTAAACATGTAATCCACGTATTTACTACTGGCGTTTGTTTTTTCTCACTGATTTTTGAAAAAGGCTTTGGCAATAGACCATCTCGACTGATCGCATAAAATAAACGAGTTTGTCCATACATCATAACGAGTAGTACTGTTGTAATACCAACAATTGCGCCTAATGAAATAAATCCTGCTACCCAGTCTTGGTTAATGTAGCTTAAAGCAAATGCTACAGGGTTTTTAACATTTAATTCTGTATAAGGTACGATTCCTGTTAAGATAAGCGATACGACGATATAAAGGACTGTACAAATCGCAAGAGATGCGATAATTCCAATTGGCATATCCCGCTGAGGCTTGCGTACTTCCTCGGCCGCTGTTGCTACAGCATCAAACCCAATGTAGGCGAAGAATACAGTTGCTGCTCCTGTCGCTACTCCCGAGAAACCAAACGGCATAAACGGCGTCCAGTTTTCTGGTTTAACATAGCTAACTCCTACCCCGATAAACAGAAGTACAACAGCCAGTTTAATAATAACCATGATAGCATTAAAACGTGAAGATTTTTTTACTCCTTGCGTTAAAAGTAATGTGATTAAAAATACAATCATAATTGCTGGAATATCAATATACGTGCCGTTTGCAGGATTATATGCACTCGTTAAAGCTTTTGGAAAATGTATGCCAAACCCTGCTAATAATCCTTGGAAATACCCGGACCATCCGCTGGCTACAGCAGAAGAAGCAAGACCGTATTCCAAGATAAGATCCCACCCTAAAATCCAAGCGATTAATTCACCAAATGTTGCATAACTGTAAGTGTATGCACTTCCTGAAACGGGAACTGTTGAGGCAAACTCTGCATAACAAAGAGCTGCAAACACACACGCAAGTCCTGACATAATGAAAGATATAACTAAAGCTGGACCGGCATGTTCAGCGGCGGCTACGCCCGTTAATACAAAAATTCCGGTTCCGATAATAGCTCCAATTCCTAACATTGTTAAATCGAAAGCGCCTAAATCCTTTTTTAATTTAACACCTTTAGAGTTGGTTTCACTAATTAACGTTTGAATTGATTTTTTACGAAATAAGCTCATAGTAAACCCCCAAGAAATACTTATCTGATATAACTAAATTTTCTGAAAATTAATGCATTATTTTCTTTAGATTTACTATACACTGCGGATTCGACAAAAAGCAATATATTTTTTTATTTTTATAAGAATTTTCTTAAAATAGTAAAAATAAAAAAACTAGGAAGAACTTCTTCCTAGTTACTCATCGTCCCCTAATATAAAATCAGGATCCAAATCTTCAAATTCATCGTCATCTACGTCTAAATCAAATTCGTCTTCATCATCGCAGCCTTTCGGATTTACTGCTACACAAACCTTGGTTTCGCCAATCACTTCCGCCAACAATTCTCTCTCTACTTGAACAATCGTTTTATTGCCATTTGGTGAAATTGTGCACTCTAGGCAATTTGGCTGCTGCAGCACGCGAACAATTACTTCGTAATCGTCTCCAATCGAATCTTCGTCTTTATAGCGCAGCTTAATATTATCTTTGTATGATACGGTTTCCGTCCAAACTTCGGTTTTTGTATTATTATTGTACGAATACCAGATGTTAATATCATATCTGCCGTCAACTTCTACATTGCTGCCGCTTTTCTTTGCTTTGTACTCATGGTTAATCACCCAGCACCCTAAGATGCTTGTTGGTCGATTTTTCGGTGCAAGCGTATGAGACGATTGTGTAAACTTGCGACCTTTACCTACGACTGCTTTTGTAATAATTTCTCTATAGTGTTGTGACATGTGAGCATACCCTCCTCAAACTATCTTCATTTCATCCTATGCAGGCTCATTCACTTGTTTGCACATTATTTTTAAGAAACTAGGTTTAAGGCATAAAAAACCTATGTTCCATTGTATGCAAGGATATAGAAAAACGTGACAATTATTAGAGAGAAAATCTGCCCAATTTTCATGCCACGGGATGCACAAAAAAATGCCTCAGCAAATTGCTGAGGCATTTTTTTTATGAGCAGCTAGATCCAGGGCTGTTTCGCACCTGTGAACCTGTTTCACCGCGCAGTAAATCACCATCTGTTGACACAATAATTTCATCCGTTACTGTGTTTGAAATAGTGTTAGCAACAAGTTGAAGCAAATCATTCACGTTTATTTGAGACTCTTGAAACTGCTGAATAATCGGCAGTTCATCCAGCTCTTCCTGTAAACGATCGATTTTTGCCTCCACTTGTTTTAACGCTTCTGTTTTACCATAATGTTGGAAATTAACAGCTTGTTTTTGCAAACTTTTAATACTTGCAATGGTTTCACGCACTTTTTGATTTTCGTTAAGCTGAGCTTCGGCACGCTTGAAGAAATCTACTTCTTCTGTTTCAGCAATCATTTTTGCCAGCTCTTGAGCACGTTCAATTACGTCACTCTTGTTATACTGCGCCATATTACTTCACCTCTGCTGTTTCTTCTACCATTTCCCCGTTTAATGTCCATGTTTTGGCTTTTGTAACTTTTACTTTTACAAGTTGCCCAATTACTGACTTAGGTGCTTTGAAGTTTACAAGCTTACTTTTTTCTGTGTAGCCTGCTAATACTTCCGGATTATTTTTACTTTCACCTTCTACTAATACTTCGACAACTTTACCTTCATATTCCTTCAATTTCTTTGCAGAAATTTCATTTACAAGAGCATTTAAGCGTTGAAGACGCTCTTTTTTCACTTCCATTGGTACGTTGTCTTGCATCTTAGCAGCTGGCGTACCTTCACGAGGTGAATAAATAAATGTATAAGCACTATCGAATTCAACCTCACGGTATAGCGACATTGTTTCTTCAAACTGCTCATCCGTTTCATTTGGGAAACCAACAATAATATCAGTTGTTAATGATGCTGTTGGAATGGCTTCTTTAATTTTACGAACAAGCTCTAAATAATGTTCACGAGAATATTTTCGTGCCATAATTTTTAAGATATCACTGCTTCCTGATTGAACAGGCAAATGAATGTGGTCGACAAGATTTCCGCCTTTAGCAAGAACTTCAATTAAACGGTCATCAAAGTCGCGAGGATGACTTGTTGTAAAACGGATACGAGCAACGTCAATTTTACGGATTTCGTCCATTAAGTCGCCTAGGCCGTACGTTATGTCTTCAAAATCTTTTCCATATGCATTAACATTTTGACCTAAAAGCGTAATTTCTTTGTAGCCTTGAGCAGCTAAGTGACGTACTTCTTGGATAATGTCTTCTGGACGGCGGCTTCGTTCTTTTCCTCGCGTATACGGAACGATACAGTACGTACAGAATTTGTCACAGCCGTACATGATGTTAACCCATGCTTTGACGCTGCCTTTACGTGCTCTTGGAAGGTTTTCAATAACGTCCCCTTCTTTAGACCATACTTCAATCACCATTTCTTTTGCTAAGTATGCTTCGTTTAAAATGTGAGGCAAACGGTGAATGTTGTGTGTACCAAAAATCATATCCACGTGCTGATGTTTTTGTAAAATTTTATTTACAACTGACTCTTCTTGAGACATACATCCGCAGACGCCGATTAATAGCTCAGGGCGCTCGCGCTTTAAGGCCTTCAAGTGTCCTAATTCACCAAACACTTTATTTTCCGCATTTTCACGGATCGCACACGTATTCAATAAAATAACATGAGCATCTTCAACAGAGTCAGTTGGCTCGTAGCCAAGGCCTAGAAAAATACCAGCCATTACTTCTGTATCGTGCTCATTCATTTGACAGCCGTACGTACGGATATAAAATTTACGTCCCTGTCCCATTCCATGAAACTGTTCATCGATTGCAAAATCATTGTGATAGGAAACTTCTTCTTTTCCTCGTTTTTTCGCATCTTTTAAAGAAGGTGGCATGTATACTGTTTGAAAATATTTACTGTAATCCTTTTCGGATTTTTTGTCCGCTGGATTAACTTGGTTGCTTTCTAAACGTTGTTTTTCGTTCATAAAAAAATCTCCTTTCGCCATGACAATTGTCACGTTGCACCTGTAAATCGCAAAAAAATGTGACAGCCTTATGCTTATGCATAAAACTCATCACATTAACATAGTATATAACTTTCAAGTAGCGAACACAATCATATACCTATTTTCTATACCTGTTTCGTTAAAATTTCTTTCGGCTTTCGAAACATTTATTAAATAACAAAAAGAGATTGATACATAACTAAATTAATCTATTTTAGAGACGAACAAATGGGATAAAAGAGCTCATAGAAACTCGCTTATTACACCGCTGTTGATTTCTGTGCAAAACTTCGCTTTCGGCGAGCGACCGATGAGCCTTCTCCTAGCTCTCCAATTAACAGCTAGAAGCCACTCCCTACATGAAACCTACGTTCGCTATCACTATGAAAAAATCCGAACGAGTTGGATTCTCCATCAAGAATCTCAGTTCACCGTTCGGATTTTCCCTCTACTAAACTGCTTTTATTGCAGCCTCTTTTACATAAATTCAGCTACTAGCTCATCAAATTTTTCCTCAGTCATACCTAAGTCTGCTTTTGACAGCGGCTCTTCACTATAACCATGAACAAGCTGCTGATACGACGGCTGATGCGCATTTTGATAAATAAGCCCTGTTACTAAGCCGTTATGCTCCATTAACGTCTGCATAGCTTGCATACGATTGTTTGCATCATAACCTTCAATTGTGCTAAGACTAGTTAGGTTTTCTTTAAACCAATCATACGTGTTCACTTTGTTATACGTTACGCACGGGCTAAATACGTTAATTAAGGAAAAACCTTTATGCTGGATGCCTTGTTCAATTAAGCTTGTTAACTCTTTTAAATTCGTTGAAAAGCTTTGCGCCACAAACGTTGCTCCAGAAGTTAACGCAAGCTCCATGACAGATAAAGACGACTCGATTGATCCTTCAGGCGTACTTTTTGTCTTGAATCCTACTTCACTGCGAGGAGATGTTTGTCCTTTTGTTAAACCATAGATTTGGTTATCCATTACGATATACGTTACATCGATGTTTCGGCGAATCGCATGTACCGTGTGTCCCATACCTATAGCAAACCCATCTCCATCACCGCCAGATGCGATAACGGTTAAGTCACGATTAGCCATTTTTACACCTTGAGCGATTGGAAGCGCACGTCCGTGAATACCATGAAAACCATATGAATTAATATAACCAGAGATACGTCCAGAACATCCAATACCTGAAATAACAGCAAGCTCATGAGGTTCTAAACCTACGTTAGCAGATGCGCGTTGAATGGCTGCCTGTACGGAGAAATCTCCACACCCCGGACACCAGTTAGGTTTTACACTGTTACGAAAATCTTTAAACGTTGCCATTTAACACAAACATCTCCTTACTTTTTGCGTATACTTCTTGCGGAAGAAATGGATTTCCATCATACTTCAATACGCTTTGAATTTTATCATGACTTGCAATATTCATTTTTAAAATATTAGCAAGCTGTCCAGTAGCATTGTTTTCAACGACGACTACTTTTTTAGCTCCTTGCACGTAAGGAAGCAGTTCGTCAGCTGGGAACGGATGAATCAAACGAATGTGAGCGTGATTTACTTTTATACCGTCCTGTTCCAAACGTCCCATTGCCTCTTCAATGACTCCACGCGTCGAATTAAATCCAACAAATAAAATATCAGACTCTTTTTCATGAGAGTGAACATGAATTGGCGTATTAAAACGAATTCCTTTTGTTTTACGAAGACGCTTATTCATTTGATCATCGCGGTTCACGGGAGATTCAGATGGCTTTCCTGTCTCATCATGTTCTACTCCCGTCACGTGATGAATGCCATGCTTCATTCCTGGAATGACGCGTGGTGATACGCCGTCTTCTGTTACGCGGTAGCGCTTGTAGTATTGTTTTTCTTCCAGCTCTTCTAGCTCTCCTTGCTGAAGCTTACCGCGGCGGATTTCAACGCGATTATAGTCAAGCGGTTCTACTGATTGCTTCCCAAGTGAAAGCTGTAAATCCGTTAGCATAAYAACTGGGCACTGATATTCTTCTGCTAAGTTAAACGCTTCAATCGTATCGTAGAATGCTTCTTCAACCGTACTTGGCGCCATGACGATCTTCGGAATTTCACCGTGCGTACCGTAAACCATGGCCATTAAATCAGACTGTTCTTGCTTAGTTGGAAGACCTGTA
>NZ_JBFULJ010000048.1:0-16923 GCF_056400385.1 Priestia sp. P5_B4 | reverse complement strand
CACTTCTACTTCACGGCTAATAAGCTGGTCATGTTTGCGGCGGTAGGCAATCAAATCTTTTATTGTAATCATTTTTAAATCAAATTGCTCTGCAATTTTTGTTAAATCCGGTACACGTGCCATTGTTCCATCTTCATTCATAATTTCACAAATAACACCCGCAGGCTTTCCTCCTGCTAATACTGCTAAATCAACAGCAGCCTCTGTATGACCTGCACGCTGCAGAACGCCCCCGTCTTTTGCAATCAATGGGAAAATATGTCCTGGGCGTTGAAAATCACTTGCTACCGTCGCTTCATTTACAAGAGCCATAACGGTAGCAGAACGTTCGTATGCACTGATACCTGTTGTACTTGAAATATGATCAATACTTACTGTAAATGCTGTGCCATGTACATCCGTATTGTTCGCTACCATCGGGTGAAGATTCAATTTATGCGCAATTTCTTCATTAACAGGTGTACAAATTAATCCTCTTCCATGAGTAGCCATAAAGTTAATAACCTCAGGCGTCGTTTTTTCGGCTAATGCAATAAAATCTCCTTCGTTTTCTCGATCTTCATCATCGCATACAATAACCACTTTTCCCTTTTTTAACTCTTCAATGGCTTCTTCTACTTTATGAAACATCTCTTTCACCTCACTGTTAATTTGTAAAACCATGCTGCTGCAATAAATCCTTCATGTTACCTGAACGATTCGAGGCGCCAGGAGTTGACTTATTTGTCATCATCTGATGCATATATTTAGCTAACATATCGCATTCAATATTCACCTTGTCTCCTCGCTGTTTGTCTCCAACGACTGTGTGAAGCACCGTATGAGGAATAAGAGAAATAGTAAATGATTGGTTGCTGACATCAAAAATAGTAAGACTTGTTCCGTCTACAGAAACAGATCCTTTTAACATCATAAATTCACGAAGTTCAGGATCGACTTGAATTTCATAATAAAAAGCATTTCCTTTACGTGTTTTGCTTACAATAGTCCCAATTCCATCAACGTGTCCGCTAACGAAATGCCCTCCAAACCGGCCATTTGCAGCCATCGCCCGCTCTAAGTTAACACGTGATCCAACGGTTAGAAGCTGAAGGGTACTTGCTTTAATCGTCTCCGGCATGACGTCGACCGTAAATTCATTTTGAGAGTAAGCCGTTACGGTTAAACAAACGCCGTTAACTGAAATACTGTCTCCTAAGTTCACATCTTCTAACACGGTCTTCGCATCAATCGTAAGAACAATTGCTTCTGTAGCCTTTTGAATACGTTTTATTTTTCCAATTTCTTCAATAATACCTGTGAACATTTTCTTCACCTGCTTTGGCGCTATTCCAACTTCTTATACCGTTTTGAAATAGCAGCTGCTTTTTTTTCATATTTATCTTTCCCCCAACCACTGAAAATAAAAAAGCCCCTTGAACAAATGTCCAAGGGGTCGGCTGAGCTGAATCAGTTTTATCTATGCAAAATTCCGCTAATTGTATACGAAATAAACAGTTATATTTTGCGTACAAAAACAAGGGTAGCTTTAAAAAAGGCAAGCGTGCCCCTTATTAATTCAACACAAAAAAAACAACTGTGCTTCCTGATCCTTCTCCCATCCAGACTTTTACTGTCGGCTCTAGATTTTAACTAGATCCACCGCTAACATACATCGTATGAAAACGGGTCACGGGCTTAAAAGCATACGCTTTATCACCGCCGGTTGGGACTTACACCCGACCCCGAAGGATAATATATTCGACTGCTATAGTCTTATTTGTTTTACATTATAGCAAAGTAAAATCGACTTGTCACATCATTTAACTTCGTTTTTTCACATCTATTCTTTAAAATCCAGCTTTTAGCTTATTTTTTCTTTTTTAATACATAGCATCCATACAAAAGCTAGTCCAATATAGCCAAATATCGGATATAAAAACTCAAGAAGCTGGGCATATCCGAATTGCCCAATAATAAAGCAAGCCAAGATAATAAACGCAAAAGCTTGTTTGTCATTGAGGGGAAGAAATGACTGAAGCTGCTTAGCG
Organism: Priestia sp. P5_B4; assembly: GCF_056400385.1. Lineage (NCBI taxonomy): Bacteria > Bacillati > Bacillota > Bacilli > Caryophanales > Bacillaceae > Priestia > Priestia sp. P5_B4. The sequence goes on along the minus strand of NZ_JBFULJ010000048.1, from coordinate 14,893 downwards.
ATGCCAAATACATTTCCAATCAATGTAGTAAAAATCTCGCCCAACACAACTACCGTAAATAAAACATTCACCCACGCTGAGATATTTTTAACAACGGCACTCATCGGAATATCAAGTTGAAATGAATAAGGCAAATTGGAAAGGGCAAGATGAGTAGAAACAAGCATAAACGTAAGTACACATCCTCCTATTAAGGCCCCTTTTGTAATCACGCTCCTATCTTTCACCGAGCTTCCTAATGGGACCAAAACGGCCTGAGCCAAAGCTAGATTYAGGGAAATATATAAAAAGGGACTAACCGCCCACTTCCACTGCGTGACGAGCGTTAAATCCGGCTTCGTTTGAATCAGTGAGAAATAGCTGATATTCGGCACAAAGATGATAAAAGCAAATGAAAGCATCATCGGCACAACAAGAGAATTAACCATTAAAATACCGTTAATTCCTTTTGCAATAAATATATAAGTTAAAACAATTGTAAAAATCATCCCAACAGGAGGCCACAGCCCAAACTGTTCTTTTCCTATTGCTCCCGTACTCGCTAGCATGACTGAAGTTACTCCAAATAAAATGACAATCATTACACCGTTTACCACTTTTCCAAGCACATCACCAAATAAATATGTATTAAGCTGCTGATAAGAAGAAGCCCCAATTGCGTGCGAAAGCAGCATCATTTTTGAACCTAGCCAAATAAAAAACAAGCCGCTGACCAAAATTCCGACCATTCCAAGTTCCCCGTACTGTGTAAAAAATTGAACGATTTCCTTGCCTGTTGCAAAACCGGCTCCTACAACAGTGCCTACATACGTAGCAGCAACCTGCAGCGTGAGTTTCCACCTTTTCATGCCCATCACCCTTCTACCCTTCATAGTTCACTATATGTAGAAACGATAAAAAAAAGACGAGCCTTTTCACGTGTAAATCTACGCATATCCCAGTGCTTGTGCCTTTTGGTTTATTTTTTTCATTTTCTTTTTGTATTTCTCACAAAAAACTCCTTAACCCCTAACATAACAGTCATTTTCAAACAAAATATACGGATATTTTCCCTTTAGCTTTTAAATTTTCCTCAATATTTGCTGGAAATTCACAATTTACTGTTGTATAATTTCTAAAAATCAGATAAATTATTAAATAAGTATTCTTTCTATTTAAAAAAATATGTTTCAATTATATACAATTGATTCTTATCATGAGAGGTGGAGGGACTGGCCCTTTGAAACCYCAGCAACCAGTCGTTAGAGACATGGTGCTAAATCCAGCAAGCAATTTATTGCTTGGAAGATAAGAAGGCGAAAAAAGTCTTCTTCTTAAGAAGACTTTTTCTATTTTATCGGCATATTGCATAAAACGAATCACTCGTGAAATAGAAGCGGAACAATTTAAGGAGGTTTTGACATGGGGTTACTTGAAGATTTAAAGTCTAAAATTTTAATTGGGGATGGTGCCACTGGTACCCTCCTTTACTCACACGGTATTGACAGCTGTTTTGAAGAACTAAACATCACCAAACCAGAAGAGGTTTCTCGTATTCACAGAGCCTATGTAGAAGCTGGTGCAAACGTTATTCAAACAAATACGTACGCTGCTAATTATCAAAAACTTGCCCGTTATGGATTAGAAGATTCAGTCAAAGACATCAATGTTGCTGGTGTAAAATTAGCGAAACAAGCTGCAAAAGATCAAGCTTACGTGGTTGGTACACTCGGCGGAATTCGTTCTTTCCAAAAAAACGCTATTAGTTTAGAAGAGGTTAAGCGAAGCATTCGTGAACAGATGTTTTGGCTTTTAAATGAAGGCGTGGATGGCCTTTTGTTTGAAACATACTATGATTTCGAAGAATTAAAAACCGTTCTTACACTGGCAAGAAAAGAAACGGATAAGCCTATTATTACTCACGTTTCCCTGCATGATATTGGCGTACTTCAAGATGGCCGTCCTTTAGCAGATGCATTAAAAGAATTAGAGGCGCTGGGAGCAGATGTTGTCGGGCTAAACTGCCGTTTAGGTCCTTATCATATGATTCAGTCTCTTGAAGAAGTACCGCTTCCTGATCGTGCTTTCTTATCTRCTTACCCTAATGCCAGCCTTCCGGCGTATGTGGAAGGAAAGCTGGAATATGAAACAAATGAAGACTACTTTGTAGAAAGCGCGCGTTTATTCCGCGAACAAGGGGTTCGCTTAATTGGAGGATGCTGCGGTACAACACCAGCTCACGTACGCGCAATGTCATCTGCCTTAAAAGACCTGCCTCCGATTACAAGCAAAGTCGTTAAAATGAGACCTGCCGTTACGGTTCAAGAGCGTGAGCAGCAGGATAAACCTCATATGCATGAAATTGTGAAGAAGCGCCGCTCGGTTATCGTCGAGCTAGATCCGCCTAAACAGCTTGGTCCGACGAAATTTTTAGAAGRCGCAAAAGCACTTGATAAAGTCGGCGTAGATGCTATTACATTAGCTGATAATTCTCTTGCCTCACCTCGCATCAGCAACTTGGCAATGGCAACACTGATGCAGCAAGAAACAAAAGCACGACCGCTTATTCATATTACCTGTCGCGACCGAAATTTAATTGGACTTCAATCTCATTTAATGGGACTTCATACGCTAGGAATGAATCAAGTACTTGCAATTACCGGTGATCCGTCAAAAGTTGGCGATTTCCCTGGCGCCACTTCGGTCTACGATTTATCTTCATTTGACTTGATTAGTTTAATCGCTCAGTTTAATGAAGGACTATCTTATTCCGGCAAACCACTTGGTCAAAAAACCAATTTTTCCATTGCAGCTGCCTTTAACCCAAACGTGCGTCACTTAGACCGAGCCGTTCAGCGTTTGGAAAAGAAAATCGACTGCGGGGCTCACTATTTCATTACTCAGCCTCTCTATTCAACTAAGCAAATTGAAGAGGTATATGAAGCAACCAAACATTTAACAACACCGGTATATATCGGTATCATGCCGTTAACAAGCGCAAGAAATGCTCGATTTATTCACCATGAAGTACCTGGAATTAAATTGTCAGAAGATATTCTAGAACGCATGGATACAACGGGAAATGACCGAATCCGCGGTGAAGTCGAAGGTCTTGCGATTGCAAAAAACTTAATTGATACAGCATATGAGTTATTTGACGGTATTTACTTAATTACGCCGTTTATGCGCTATGAAATGACCGAAATTCTAACACGTTATATTCATGACAAGCAACTTGTTACATCAGAAAGGAAGATATAAATGAGCTCACTTATCGAACAACAACTAAAGAAGCGAATACTCGTCATCGATGGAGCAATGGGAACGATGATTCAAGATGCTGATTTAACCGCTGAAGATTTTGGCGGCGAAGAATATGAAGGCTGCAACGAATATTTGACTCGAACAGCGCCTCATGTGATTCAGCGCATTCATGAAGAGTACTTTGCAGCAGGTGCTGACATCATTGAAACCAATACGTTTGGCTCAACATCTACCGTACTTGATGAATACGATTTAGGTCACTTGGCGTATGAATTGAATATCGAAGCTGTGAAGCTTGCTTGTGCAGCCCGCGATAAATATTCAACTCCCGAATGGCCTAGGTTCGTAGCTGGAGCTATCGGTCCTACCACTAAAACTCTCTCTGTTACCGGAGGTATTACATTCCCTGAGTTAGTAGAATCGTACGAAGAGCAAGCTCGAGGTTTGTTAGACGGCGGCGTTGACTTGCTTTTAGTCGAAACCTGTCAAGATATGCTGAACGTAAAAGCCGCATTTTTAGGCATTACAGCGGCGTTTGAAAAACTAAAAACCGAAGTTCCTATTATGATCTCAGGAACAATTGAGCCGATGGGAACAACTCTCGCTGGTCAAGATATCGAATCTTTTTACTTATCACTGGAACACATGAAGCCTCTTTCAGTCGGACTTAACTGCGCGACAGGCCCTGAATTTATGACGGATCATATTCGCTCTCTTTCAGACCTAGCCACTTCAGCAGTTAGCTGTTATCCAAACGCTGGACTTCCGGATGAAGAAGGCAATTATCATGAATCCCCTGAGCTTCTTGCTCAAAAAATTAAAGGATTTGCTGATAAAGGCTGGCTGAACTTTGTAGGCGGATGCTGCGGTACAACGCCTGCTCATATTAAAGCACTGGCGGAAGCGGTAAAAGAGGTTGCGCCCCGTTCGCTTGATCGCTCCGAGCATAACCATGCTGTAACCGGTATTGAACCGCTTGTATATGACGATTCTATGCGCCCTCTTTTTGTGGGAGAACGTACGAATGTAATCGGTTCTCGCAAGTTCAAGCGTCTGATTGCGGAAGGAAAAATTGAAGAAGCATCTGAAATTGCGCGTGCTCAAGTTAAAAATGGTGCTCACGTTATTGATATTTGCTTGGCAGATCCGGACCGTGAAGAAATGGAAGACATGGAGGAATTTATTCAAGAAGTTGTAAAAAAAGTGAAGGTTCCTCTTGTAATCGATTCAACGGACGAGAAAGTTATTGAAAAAGCTTTAACGTACTCGCAAGGTAAGGTCATTATTAACTCCATTAACTTAGAAGATGGTGAAGAGCGTTTTGATGCAATCTTACCGCTAGTAAAAAAATTCGGTGCAGCTCTGGTTGTGGGTACAATCGATGAAACAGGCATGGCCGTTACTGCAGAACGAAAAGTAGAGATTGCTAAACGCTCACATGATTTGCTTGTTGAAAAACATGGCTTTAATCCAAAAGATATTATTTTTGACCCTCTTGTGTTTCCTGTAGGGACTGGTGATGTACAATATATTGGTTCTGCTGAAGAAACAGTTAAAGGAATTAAAATGATTAAAGAAGCCCTGCCTGATTGCCTGACCATTCTTGGCGTAAGTAACGTGTCATTCGGTCTTCCTCCAGTCGGACGTGAAGTACTAAATGCGGTTTATCTTTATCACTGTACGCAGGCTGGACTCGATTATGCCATTGTTAATACCGAAAAGTTAGAGCGCTATGCTTCTATTCCAGAAGCTGAAATTGAGCTTGCTAATGCGTTGTTATTTAACACAACTGATGAAACGTTAAGCACGTTTACCGACTTTTATCGTGATAAAAAGAAAGAAGCAAAAGTAGAAATTTCTACGTTAACACTCGAAGAACGATTGGCAATGTATATTGTCGAAGGTACAAAAGAAGGATTGCTTCCTGATTTAGAACAGGCTTTAGCTCAATATGATGATCCGTTAGATATTATTAACGGACCGCTTATGAAGGGCATGGCGGAAGTTGGACGTTTGTTTAATGACAACCAGCTGATTGTAGCAGAAGTGCTTCAAAGTGCGGAAGTGATGAAAGCATCCGTTGCCTTTTTAGAACCTCATATGGAAGCAACTGAAAATGATTCTGGAAAAGGCAAAGTGATTCTTGCAACGGTTAAAGGCGACGTGCATGATATCGGTAAAAACTTAGTAGACATCATTTTAAGCAACAATGGTTTTAAAGTAATAGATTTAGGAATTAAAGTAACGCCCCAGCAGCTGATTGAAGCAGTAAAAGAAGAAAAGCCAGACATCATTGGCCTGTCAGGTCTTCTAGTAAAGTCAGCTCAGCAAATGGTTTTGACTGCCCAAGATTTAACACAATCAAGCATTGATGTTCCAATTATGGTAGGAGGCGCTGCCCTTTCCCGTAAATTTACTGACTTTAAAATTGCCCCGGAATATGAAGGTGCGGTCCTCTACGCCAAAGATGCGATGGACGGATTAGCGTTAGCAAATAAGCTGCAGAACAAAGAAGAAGTTATTCAGCTTTTAGCAGATTTAAAAACGCGGCAAGAAAAGAAAGTAACGGTTCGAGAACGCCAGCCTCAAACCGCTCAAGCAGCTACGGCTGTTTTAGAAAGATCCGCCATTTCAACGGACGCTCCTGTTTTTGTACCTGCTGATTTAAAGCGCCACGTTGTTAAACACTACGATTTGGCACAGGTTCTTCCGTATATTAACTGGCAGATGCTTTTAGGCCATCACTTAGGACTAAAAGGAAAAGTGAATAAGCTGCTTGCTGAAAAAGATGAGCGCGCTGTTCAATTAAAAGAAACCGTTGATGACCTGCTCGAACTGGCACTAAAAGAAAACTTAATTAAGCCAGCGGTTATTTATCAGTTCTTCCCTGCTCAAGCAGACGGAAATGATTTAATTATTTATGATCCTGCTGATGAAAAAACAGAAATTGAACGCTTTACCTTCCCTCGACAAGCAAAAGGACAGTTCTTGTGCTTATCTGATTTTGCAAAGCCTAAAGAAAAAGAGATGGACTATGTATGTTTCTTCTCTGTAACAGCAGGAACAGGCATTCGCGAACGCGCGGCGAAATTCAAAGAAAACGGCGAGTTTTTAAAGAGTCACGTGTTCCAAGCTCTTGCGCTTGAACTAGCTGAAGGATTAGCAGAACGTGTTCATCAGCAAATTCGTGACCGCTGGGGATTCCCCGATTCGCCTGACTTTACAATGGCGGAGCGTTTTTCAGCCAAATACCAAGGTCAGCGTTTTTCATTCGGATATCCTGCATGTCCAGACCTTGAGGACCAAGCAAAACTGTTTAAATTACTTAAACCTGAAGACATCGGCATTCAGTTAACAGACGGTTTCATGATGGAACCAGAAGCTTCTGTTACAGCCCTTGTTTTTGCACATCCTGAAGCGAAATATTTTAACGTATTGTAAAATATGGCCGCGGTCTTTTAGACCGCGGCTGTTTTTTTACAGTGCACAAACCTGAAAAAAAGGCTGCGACAAATGGATTTTAGCTGAAGAAAGATCCGAACCGTAAATCCAGATTCTTAATTGAGAATCAACTACGTTCGGATTTTTTTCATTGTGATCGTGAACTGGATTTCATGTAGCTGTTTCTAGCTGTTGACTGAAGGGCAAGGCGAAGACTCCTGCAAAAAAAATTGATGCAGTTATGTCTTAATCTCTTTGAATTCACCGCCGGTCTGAGCTTTTTTTATGAGTTTCTTGGGAAACACTGATAGAATAAGGAATGTAATAAATTTGTAACGCTCTTGTCACAGCAAATTTTTCAGGGAAAGGAATTTTCAAGCAATGATTAAATTATTTGTAAGCGACTTAGATGGCACTCTTTTACACGAAGAAAAATACGTAGAACAGCATAATGCAGACGCACTTAGTGAACTTCAGCGCCAAGGAGTAGAGGTTTGTCTTGCGTCTGGACGAATGGATACGGAAATTTTAAAGATTTCTACTGATATTAATAATACATTTCATCGCATTAGCCAAAACGGAGGATTTGTGTGGACCAAAGAAAATCAAGAACTTCATGGAAAAGTGTTTGAAGATGATTTAGCGGTTCAACTTTATAAAAAAACGATAGATCCTAACCGTATCACGCTTGTCTGTTCAAACGACACGAATTATGTAGAGCAGCGAAATGAAGTTATTGAAGCGATTGAAACTCACATGTTTTTCCCTATCGAAGAACAAATTGAAATGACGGATTCATTTGGTCACGCTCTTTCTCCATCTAAAATCACGGTTCTTGGAGATCATGATGAAATGGTAGCTCTGCAAAAAGAAGTGAACGAAGAGTTTGGTGATTATATTGATACATATATTTCTGCCAAGCAGTGTTTGGATATTATGCCTAAACATATCAGCAAAGGAAATGCCATTGAAATTTTATTAAATCATCTTCAGCTAAAACCAGAGGAAATTGCATGTGTGGGGGATTCATTTAATGATATTCCTATGTTTCAATTAACGCCGAACAGTTTCGCTATGGCTACAGCTCCTGAAGCTGTGCAGCGCCACGCCTCTGCTGTTGTGTCATCTGTTAGTGAAGCAGCGGGTATTGTTTTAGAAAAAAATAAGCAAACCATCTAAAAAAAGCGGTCAACGTTTAAATTGACCGCTTTTATCTATTTAATAAGAAAACGGTAGTTATTTTTTCCGTAAAGAACGAAAAAATTCACCTAAGCTTTTTTGCTTTCCATCTGCATGCTCTCCGTGATTAACCAAGCTGCTGATTCTTTCTCGTCGAACAACAACCATAATAAGAGTGGCAAAAAAGATAATGGAAACGGCAATGACAACCAGTGCAAGAACGGATGCTACAATAGCTTCAGAAGTCGTTAGTGACGATAGCATCTGCCTCGTACACCTCCATTTCGTTTGTGGCGAAAAGGAGCCTAGCAATTAGAAATGCAAATAATCTTTTTTCTCAGCTTGATGCATGTTATTATACACCATTTTCATTTTAGAAGCTGTAGCTTTTAAAGACGTAGACGAATCCACATCTTCGGCTAACATAATGTTTACTAAGTCAACCACAGAACGAGACAACAACTCTACATTATTTTGCAACTCTAATTCGTCATAAGTCGTACGGTCTTGAAGACGAAGTCGAATAATTTCATTTGCTAGCTCCCTAACACGCACTAATTGTTGATGTTCTCCCATAGTATCTCCGCCGCAAGAAACTTATAATCAGCCCTTTTATTGGCTTTTATAAGAGCTAGAAATCCTTGCAGCTTACCCCTCCTTATAAAGATGCCTAGCACACCTTTATGTAAATCACACTTTCACCTTGTTTACATGTATATTCGCTATAGCTGGTTCTTTTTCCTTTTGAAATTAGCAGTCATCGTCAACGACCTTCTGCGTTTATCGTTCAGATTTCAAATTTTTAAGGATGTGATATACGAAAATTAAAACGCCAATAGCCGTAAGTGTTGCCCCTGCTGCCACTACGGGTGCAAAAGCTTGGTTTTCTAGTACGATCATGAAAAATAAACCAATCATCATGACCGGTAATCCTATATTATGCAACCATACGTGCAGTTTGGCTAATTTACTTTCGCTAAACGCAGGAAACAAATAATAAATAAGTCCCGCTAACGTAAGCGACGTCCATCCTAATAAATTGATGTGCACGTGAACAGGAGTCAAAGCGTAGCTGTGAACAATTGACATATAATACCCCAATATGATGCCAAGTCCAAAATAAACGGCTGATATTTTAATTAATTTAATTCCCATCATTTTCTCCCCCTTATATCCCCCTCCGACTTCTGTACTACTTTACGCAGGAAACGTCATTTTAGAAGCGGAAGTTAGCCAAAGGACACGAAATACGGAGTATGATATCTAAAAAGAGGATTCTTTACCGCAAACACAAAAAACAGCTGAGCAAAAGTACTCAGCTGTCTATTTTAAGCAATATAATGCAGCACAAAATTCAAGAAAAACAACAGCGCGCTTACATACATAAACATCGATACTTCACGCATTTTACCAAGGAATAATTTAAGCAGTGGATACGCAATGAACCCAAATGCAATTCCATCAGCAATGCTGTACGTAAGAGGAATAAGCGCAATAATTAAAAATGCAGGGAAACCTTCTGTTAAGTCCTGTAAATTGATGTTTTTGATATTTTGAATCATCAATGCTCCAATAACAATAAGAATAGGTGCAATAGCACTATCTGGAACCAGCTTGATAAATGGAATAAACAGAAGTGAACTTAAAAATAAAACTCCTGTAATCAGCGATGTTAAACCCGTTCGCCCTCCAGCTGCAATACCAGATGCTCCTTCTACAGAAGACACCGTTGGACTTGTTCCAAACACGCCGCTTAGCAAAGCTGAGGCGGCTGTTGCTTGAAAGGCCCGCGGAAATTTGCTATCTTGATTCATCATACCTAGCTGACCATGCAGCAAACCGATATTTTCAAAAATCAATACCATTGTTAATGAAAAGACAGCTGCCCAAAACGCAACGTCTCCAATAGCTCCAAAAGACAATGTGCCAAAGCTGCTAAAGAAGTCGTTCACGCTCCCAGCGGACTGTCCTTTTTCTGCACCGCTTCTTACACCAAGTAAGAAGGCAAGGACTGATCCAGCAATCATGCTTAACAAAAAGTTACCTTTCACATTTCGGATAAACAGTACGATTGTGATAATTAACGTCAACAGCGTACTGATCACAAACGGATCTGACAAGTCTCCAAGTGCTACAAAAGTGTTTTCGCTTGGAACTACAAGCTTCCCTTTTTGCAAACCGATAAATGTTAAAAATAAGCCAACACCGACTGTTATCGCTTCTTTTAGCGAATGCGGAATCGAAGAGACAATTTTGGCAGACAGTCGTGAGAAAGCTAATGCTATAAAAAGAAAGCCGGATATCACTACTGCTAATAACCCTTCTTGCCAAGATAACCCCATTGATTGAACCATCGTATACGTAAACAATGCATTAATCCCCATACCTGGCACCAAAATAAGAGGCGCGTTTGCCCAAAAAGCCATAATAACACAGCCTACAAAAGCCGAAGCTACTGTTGCGAATATTCCTGCTTCAAGCGGAATACCAGCATCAGACAAAATGGTTGAATTAACGGCAATAATATACACGATGGAAAGAAATGAAATGACCCCAGCTAAACTTTCTTTTCCAACAGTTGTTTGGTGGTCGTTTAAACGAAACAACTTTTCAAATAATGCGTTCAATCTAATTTCCTTCTTTTCATCTATCCCTCGCCCACCCAGTGACCAAAAATGCCACCGAAGTTATTATAGCAAAATCAACAATTGTTGCAAGGAAAACTTGTCTCCTTTAGCTTAAGCGTTCATTCCTTATTTAAAACTGTTATCATTTTCTAAACGTAACGTCTTGCATTCATTCTATATATATCTTGGACTGGACATAATAAAAGAGCGCTTTATCAGCGCTCATTGTTTTAATAATAATAAGGATAATATGGTGGGTACGGCGGATAATATGGTGCTGGATAACCGTAATAACCTGGACCTCCTAATGCACTTCCAAGAACTAATCCTCCAAGAAATGGAGCTCCAAAGCCCCAACCCCAAGGGCGACCAAAGCCAAAGCCGAACCCCGGACGGCCAAAGCCAAAACCAGGACGACCGAAACCAAAACCTGGGCGACCGAAACCGAATCCTGGACGACCAAAGCCTCCAAAACCACCGAATGGTCTTCTTATGTCATTAATATCAAATTCTTGCATGATACATGCCTCCTCAAATTATATTTCATTCTCTTTATTACATATGTTATTCACCTACTTCTTGCATAGGCAATCGCCTCTTTTTTTGTGATTTCTTAAAAAATATTCCTTTTCTACCACCTCGTTAGGATTAAACAAGCGTAGAGACATATATTTTTTAAGGCTTTGAAACATACTACATGTAACTTATGTAAAATAAGAGAGATGAAACGAGGAATGGACCTTTACGATTTTCAGCACCTGCTGCAATGAGGAATAAACATAATATGAACGCATAAAAAGAACGCTCAACAAAAATGTTGACCGTTCTTCTTATGAAAATACATAACGATTTTTTATTAATTTATCTGACCCTTTGCTTGACCGTATATGCCCTAAAGCTATATAATCCCCTTTTTATACAATGCGCTTTGAACATAAAATCATAGGAGCGTCTCCCCAAACGCTGCTATGTATGTATATCTGTAATCGCTTACAAACCTTTAATAAAAAACCGATATGATTTTCTATCTATTTACATTAAACAATATTTTAGGCTAAATTTCAACACATTTTTTGTTTTTCTTTGTACTCAGCAAAAAAACAGGTGATATAGCACAGTGATTTTCCTTTTTTCCTGTCCCTTTTACTTATAGCCATAATCGTTTATAGTTTATAACGAAAGGAAGTGACGCAATGTCTGATCAACTAGAAGAATACTTAGAACGAGGAATGTACGGAGCAAAGGAAACAAAAAGAGACGAAAGAAGATATTTCTTAACTGCTCTACGTGAGAATATTGAACTTGCGCTAAAAAAAGGGCAAGTCATGAAAAAGGATGCAGCAAAAATAAAGCCTCTTTTAAAAAAAGTGAAAGACGGTCATTTGTTTTTAAATGGCTCCTTGTCTTACTCATACCTCTCCCCCTATATTCAAGCGGCTAACCAACATAAAGTGCCTTTTACTATCGTTCAGAACTTAGAAGCTGATACCGATATTGGTCTGGTTTTAACAGGTTCTGAAGGCAGTTTGGAACGAGATATTTTTTTAGACTAAAAAAAAGAGCCAGAACGGCTCTTTTTTATTTGGCAAATACATGATGATCAATTGTTTTAATTACAGCACGTGAACGAATCCAGTTATCGGTAGCTGTTTTTGGATTATAAAAGTAAATGGAATCGTCTAAACGATCTTTTCTAGTCAATGCTTGCTCTACTGCTTTTTTCGAATCTTCTGAAGCAGGTTTGTTAATTGATCCGTTTTGGACCGGTGAAAAAGCGTATGCTTTTCCGACAACTTGTTTAATAACTCCTGTTACCGTATCTGGAAACTTCGGAGAATCTACACGGTTTAACACCACTGTTGCTACCCCTACTTTTCCTTCATATGATTCGCCTTTTGCTTCAGCTTCTACTAAGCGAGCTAATAAATCTTTTTCACTTGCTGAAATCGAAACTGCAGGTGTTTCCTGCTCTGCGGGTTTTGCTTCTGGTTTCGCTTCTGGCTTAGCCGGTGTTGCCGTTGAAGGTTCCGTTGTTTCAGCAGCCAGCACTTTTGTCTTACTCGGAATCGCTAATGTTTCACCAATATAAATCATATCCCCTTGACGATTGTTTAATTTTTTAATATCGTCAATTGTTACACTATATCTTTTACCTAACTTCCAAAGACTATCGCCTTTGACTACTTTATAATTAGTTGCAGCCGTAGCTGTTGCATTAAAACCTATAAATGAAAGAGTAGCTAAACAAGCTACTACCATTGATTYCATATAACTATGTTTCATAGGTAATACCTCCTGAAATTTCGTATGGTATTACTCTATCATAGCTATATAGGGGTTTCACCGAACGATTCAATTACATTTCTTTAACTTTGATGAACAAAATTACGTTCGGAACACAATTATGACATTGTACCTTGTTTTTTGTCATAATCACGGTAATTTTTCTGAAATACAGGTATATTTTCCCGCTTCATTTCAGTTTAATCAGAAATTTCTTCATTCGTTTTTCCCTTATAATTCTTATGATAAACATTTAAATTCATCTACTTTTACACAAAAAAGCTGAATGTTGTAATCAACATTCAGCTTTTTTTAATCTTCGATCTCAATTTCTACAACATCATAGAAATCAATCACTAGCTTAGCACCCGTATCATCCATAAACGTAAAGACGTCTTGATCATCTGATAAATGTATCACGTATCCGGTCAACTGCTGTTCACTGTTGTCGTAAACAGTAGTAATTAGAATTTTTTTATGGTCTACATATGCTTCTTCTAATAACGAATGGAGGTCATAGTCCCCGTCATCTTCGGGCCGGTTCGTTAACAGCATCCCATAAGTCGTCATTCCATTTTTATCTTTCCATATATGATCTGCAAAATAAAAAGGTGCTGTACTTTTTCGAAACTCATCCATAATATCCCTCCTATAACTAAACACGTTTATTCGCTCTTACCGTACGTTACTAAATAAACGCACAAGCACTTGTAACAGTATATTCTCTACTATACAGGCTCATACATCCATTATATAAGGCATAATCAAATAATGCCATCATTTCGTTTAGCTCCTAGGAATTTCTAGATACGTATAGGTGAAATCTCCACCGCGTCCAGCTATTCCACGAAAATGTTTGAAATCAGGGCGATTTACTAAAAAAGGGCGAAAAGCAAGAAAGTCTTCTTTTTTAACTTTAATTTCGGTTACTTTTCCTTCACTTAACTCATTCAACATGTTTATTGCTGTTTGTTCATCCATTCAGTTTCACCTCGCTTTTAACTGTTCAGCCAATTTTGCAGAGATGCAAATTGAGCTTCTGCTTCTTTATATCCTTGGTTGTAAAGAGCGTCGAGACGCTCACGATTCTTCTCAATTCGCCCTACTACAAGAGGGGTTTGCGGACGAATCACAAAGATATTCCCCTGTCTTTCCTGTTCTTCAATATATGACAATGTTTCATTATACAATTTATAGCGGTTCTCAAGCGCACGAGTCAGCCCATCATAATGACGATATTTGCGCTTCAATAACCAAAGCATATTTGATTTCTTTTTTCGATATCCTTCGTTTCGCGTTAGCACAACAATATTTTTTCTATATCCATCCTGCACTGCTTTTTTGATTGGAATCGGATCACTAATTCCTCCGTCTAACAGCTCTTTTCCTTTATATGTAACGACAGGTGCTAAAAATGGAAGGGAACTAGAAGCGCGAACCGCTGTCAAAATGTCCCGGTCATATTCATTAAAATAAACGGGTTCTCCCGTCACGCAGTCCGTTGMTCCTACTACAAGCTTCTCTGTACGCTCAGCAAATGCCTCAAAGTCAAATGGAAGAAGCTGATTAGGAATTTCATCAAAAACGAAATCCATTCCAAATATCTCTTTTGTTTTAAAATAATTTTTCCACGACAAGTAGCGAGGATCCTCTAAAAAATCTAAATTAGCTTTGCGACTTCTTCCTATTTGTCTAGATAAATAAGAAGTGGCATGACAAGCTCCGGCTGAAACGCCAATTACATACGGAAGGTACAGATTTCTTTCCATAAAGTAATCTAAAACTCCAGTTGTATAAAGGCCTCTCATACCGCCTCCTTCGAGCACGAGTCCAGTATCTTTCAATTTCTACACCTTCTAATTCTTATAATTTATGACAAGATTATACCTCGTTTATTATAACGAAAGATGAACAAAGATGGAACTGTCCTGCTTCTCTCTTTCGTTAAAGCTACCAATTCCTTTTATTTCTCAGCACATTTTACTTATTTTTTCAATTTTATTTTATATTTTTTCAAAAAACCCTTTACTAATTCCCAGTTTTAAGGCAAAATTGTAAAAAAAGAAAACGCTAACTAGTTTTACTATTTTTAAAATTGAAATTATTCAAAAAATTTATAA
>NZ_JBFULJ010000047.1:0-16967 GCF_056400385.1 Priestia sp. P5_B4 | reverse complement strand
GATCTTCTGAATACAAAGAAATAAAATTTTCTTCTTGTATTCGCTTACAAGCTATAGCTAAATGAATGATTAAATTATTTAATCCAATGTCTGAAACCATAATATTGTATCGTTTTATTTGATTTAAAATGTGGGCTTTAATCGTTAAGATTGATTCTTGGGGCAGAATAGATATTTTATTGTATACCATATCTATTTCTTTATCTTTTCGGTTGAATATGTACTCAGACATACAGAATCTCATTTTCATTTCGTCCCCTTTAGCTTTCAAGCCATAGTTAGGACGTTTTTCTAAAAGAATATCATACTTACACAGCTGTTTTTTAACATCTCTTAAATCGTTTTGAACCGTTGACTTGCTAATATACAACTCGTCTGCTAAATCTTCGAGCTTCAAATATTCGTCTGCTAGCAGCAATCTTTTGATTAAATAATGCACGCGGTCATCAGGAACGGTTGGAATAGAAGTTGCATCAAATAATTGATTAGCCGAAAGTTCTTTTAATAGGTGATGGAACTGTTTTTCATCTAAAACGCTAAGTTCATATCCTGTCCCACGAGCTGATTTAATTTTAGCTCCGTACTGAGACAAAATGTCATCTAGCTGTTTTATATCCGTTCGAATAGTTCGAGAAGATACTTGATTTACTGTTGCTAAATATTCACTCGTAACGGTTGATAATGTAGACTGTACGGACATTAGTTCTCTTAATATGACGATCATTCTTGAATTAAGCATGTTTGCTTCTCTCCATTCTCAGAAGATTTCTCCCTTATAAAACAAATGAAAAAGGGCTGGTTATTTTAAACAAAAACAAAAAATACCTAAACAGCAACAAACAGAAACTATCTTTTTCTGTCCTTGCAGCTTAGGTTTTGCCTGCTTCATCAGTAACAACCCTAAAACAATAGGAATAAATGTCTTTATTTGTAATCTATCATTCTTTCTCTTTTTTTTCAATTTCAACTAAAGCATTAGGCTTAGTGGCTTTAATGAAATTTATGTGGTCTGTTTATACCGGTGTAGGCCCAATGCAAACGTACGGATTAAAAAGTCTAGAGTCTCATCAGTGCTTAATGACATTCCAAATCCCCCTTTATGCTCCAAAGAAGAAAACCCATGTAAAATGCTGCGAAGACTTCTAACAGCATGAAGGGCTTCATTTTCCGGAAGCTGATACGGTTTCAACACATCCAGCACTAAAAACAAAATGTTATCAGATGCTTTTTGTACTTCTTCATCCTTTATCCTTGGTGCTACCGTTGCCGTTGCTTCGTATATTCCCGGAGACTTCCTTACAAATGAAACGTACGCTTTACTTAGATGATAAACAGCGTCTTCTGCGGAAGCATGTTCGACAGTACTTTTTAAAAGATGATATAGCTGCTGCAGTCCACTTAAAGCCAGTTCTTTGCGCAGCTCTTCTAATCCTTTTATATGGTTATATAAAGACGGTGGACGAACATTTAATTCTTTGGCTAATGAAGCAATTGTAACAGCATAAAACCCTTCACGATTGGCCAAATTTTCACCTGTTTGAATAACCTTTTTGAAATCTAGTCCTTGTCGTGGCGACATCCCTTCATCTCCTTTTTTCTATTTTCACTTTCGCTTGTTGTATTGCTTTCCCCATCAATTTTAGCGGCTGAGAAAGAATTTTTCCGTGTCCAACAGCAAGAAGTGACGGGTTTAGCTCATGTAGCTTTTCTGCACTTTTAAGCGCTAGCTCTTTGCTCCACGTTCCAAAGGCAGGAAACGGAAACAGCGGTTTTAACTGACCTGATACTGCAATTCCTCCTCGCACTTGGAACGAATCTCCGGCAATTAATGCGTTCGTTCTCTGGTCTAAAAAAGACATAGATCCAGGTGTATGTCCAGGTGTAAAAATAGGAGCAAGTGAGCCTATATAAAAATCTTCTTCGATGAAATGATCAATTTTAGTTGAAACCTTTCCTAGTTTTGGTATTCCTCCACGGATTGGGTTTTGAGGTTCTTCAGAATCGAGTGTGAAATCTCCTGAAAATAATCGATAATCTCTTTGCGACATATAAACAGAAGCATTCGGTAACCTTTTTTTCAAATGATCAATCGCTCCGATGTGATCTTCATGAGTATGTGTAAAAACAATTCGAGTAATCGGTTTTCCAATTTGATCTGCAGCTTTCAAAATACCCGACGCGCTGTATGGAAGAGCTGCATCAATTAATGTAAGACTGTCTTTCTCTTCGACTAAATAACAATTCACTGGAAAAAAGCGAGGCAAAAACGTCAGTTGATACAACATTTTCTCCCGAACTATTCTCATTTCCTCATCCCCTATTATCAAAATTAAAACTAATGGTATTAGTTTTAATTTTAACTAATACCATTAGTTTTATCAATCATATATTGAAAAAAACAAAAAAAGTGTGAGACATAACGAAATCAATTAAATCTAAAGACGAACAAATGGGATAAAGAAGCTCGTATAGATCACTTGTTATACCGTCCCCACAAAAAAATCCGAACGCGTTTGATTCTCTATCAAGAATCAAACGCGTTCGGATCTTTCTTTAACTAAACTACTTTTTTCATAGCCTCTATTAAAATTAAACGTCTTTTCTTTCTCCTGTAGCAGCCACTACAATCGCACTGCCTTTCTTTAACTCTTCTTCATATTTTTTTGTTTCGTCTTTTGATAAGCCTAGTGAAGCCATTTTTGTTCGAAGCTCATCTTCTCTGGTTAAAAATAAACTCGCTGCTGAATGTAAAGGACCTTCTTCAGACAGTCGAATAATATTTGTGTCCGTTACTTCTGTTAAATTTTTAGAATTTTCCTTGTCATACGTAAACACGTATACTTCATCTTTCTCAAAACCTTTGTCTGCAAATTGATTAACTGCTTCGTTAATGTTTGCTCCTTTTTCTACTACTTCAACATGTTTCATTATTTATAACCTCCTGTTTCTATCACACATCTTTCTTTTATACTTAACAAAAGAATAAACTTCTTACTACTATATATACCCGTTTTCAGAAAGGAAAACCCGCATTTAGAGCTTTGCAGAGAGTTTGAATATCACTCCACATTATCCTTTAATAGAATGTATACCTCTTTTGATTAAATTATTTGAAACAATCATTCAGTTTATTTTCAGCTACATTGCTTATTATAAAAAGGAAAAAGACGMTAATCAGATACTTTATACGCATAATGAATATCTGTGTCAGAGTAAGCCGGATATGAATGCAACAATTCATATCCGCTTTTTGTATGAAAGAACCTCTAACAACATCCTATCCATACGTCTTACAACATACTATAATTCTCCATATTAACTAAAAATTCAGTTTATATAGGAGGTTACAAATGAACAGCCATCCACAGCCACAGTTAAAAAAAGAGTTAAAGATCCGGCATATCACCATGATTTCTCTTGGAGGAATTATCGGTGCTGGATTATTTATCGGAAGCGGATCACTCATTAACACCGCTGGACCGGGATCTATTTTTTCGTACGCATTTGCTGGTTTGCTCGTTATTTTAGTCATGCGAATGCTTGGCGAAATGTCTACTGCCAATCCTTCCAGCGGTTCTTTTTCTACTTATGCAAAAGAAGCATTAGGCCCTTGGGCCGGCTACACGATTGGCTGGCTTTACTGGTTTTTCTGGGTTATCGTTATTGCTGTTGAAGCCATTGCAGGTGCAAATATTATTCAATACTGGTTCCCGTCTTTGCCGTCTTGGGGAGTAAGCCTGGCTCTTACTTTTTTATTAACGATGACCAATCTGTRCTCTGTTAAATCTTTCGGAGAATTTGAATATTGGTTTTCCCTCATTAAAGTCGTCAGTATCGTTCTTTTTTTACTTTTAGGTATAGCTATTATTTGTGGATTCATTCCAGGCATTGATTCTCCCGGCACTTCCAACCTTTTGCACAAAGGCGGATTTTTACCAAATGGAATTAGCTCTGTGTTTTTAGGCATTGCTCTTGTCATGTTCTCTTTTATGGGAACAGAAATTGTCGCAACCGCAGCAGGTGAATCGTCTCAGCCTGAAAAAGCCATTACCATCGCGACCAATACCGTTATTTATCGCATTTTGTTTTTCTATTTAGGCTCTATTTTTATTTTAGTAACGGTTCTTCCTTGGAATTCATCAAGTCTAATGAAAAGCCCATTTGTATCTATTCTTGAATTAGTGAATGTACCGGCCGCAGCTCAAATTATGAACTTTATTATTTTAACAGCCGTTCTTTCCTGTCTGAATTCTGGTCTGTATACAAGTTCTCGCATGCTGTTTTCCATGTCTCAAAACGACGATGCACCAAAAAGTTTTTCAAAATTAAATAAAAAAGGCGTGCCGGTTAGCGCGATATTAGCTTGTACAGTTATCTCGTACATTAGCGTTATCTTTAACTACATTTCACCKGAYAAAATCTTTTTRTTTTTAGTRAAYGCATCRGGWGGCGTAGCGCTTCTTGTGTAYCTWGTTATTGCWTTTTCACAGMTTMRMATGMGAAARAAATAYGAAAAAGAAAAKCCKGAAGCATTAAAAATTAAAATGTGGTTATTTCCTTACTTAACTTACGCTACAATCCTTGCCATCACTAGTATTTTTATAGCCATGGCATTTATTGATTCATTACGTTCTCAGTTCTTCTTAACTCTTTTAATTGCTGTACTCGTCGTAGGTTCTTTTTTCTTTCAGCGTACCAAAATGACGAGCGGCTTAGCAGCAAAAGGAAATACATCAAAATAAAAGAGGTTGAGACATAACTAAATGAATTCAACCTAAAGATGAACAAATGAGATAGATGAGCTGGACTGCTTATTACACCGCAGTTGATTTCCATGCAAGGCTTTGCTTTCCGCGGGCGGCCGCTGAGCCTCCTCGTCGCTTGTACTCCTGCGGGGTCTCATCTGTTTCACTGTTCCCGCAGGAGTCTTCRCCTTGCCCTCCAATCACCTGCTAGAAGGAACAAAACAGATGAAACTATATTCACCATCAAAAAAACGAACCACGAATCAAACATATTGATTAATGGTTCGTTTTTCACTTGGATTAAAATGCTTTTGTCCCAGCCTCTTTTTATTTAACGAGATAAATCTCCTACAATTTTTGTTCCGTGTAATTCAGCTGCTTTTGTTTCTTTTATAACCGCCTCTGCGTTGCTTTCATGAATTCCTCCGCCGGGCAAAATAATAATACGGTCGTTAGCATATGTGATCAATTCTCGGATCATATGAAGATTTTGCAAAGCAGATCCTTTCCCTCCTTTGGTCAAAATACGGTCTACTCCCAATTCACTAAGTATATCAATGGCTTTGTATTTATCTTTAATCTCATCAAATGCCATATGAAACGTAACGCTTAAAGGATGAGCTTCTGCTATTAACTCTTTAGTGCGTCCGTAATCGATTTCAGCTTCTTCTGTCAAAATGCCAAATACTACTCCGTTTACTCCAAGGTCTTTACATGCTTTAACGTCTTTTTTCATAATTTGAAATTCTGCTTCGGAATATATAAAATCACCGCTTCTTGGGCGAATAATCACGTTGATATCTGTATCAAGATGTTCGCTTGCATATTCAATGGTGCCGTAACTTGGCGTGGTGCCTCCTTGACTGAGATTGTCACATAATTCAATGCGGTCTGCTCCTAGCTTTTCTGCTTTTTTTGCCTGCTCATACCCTTCTGCACACGCTTCTTTTATGTACTTCATACTCTCAACTCCTTTATTGGCTCTATAAATAAAGCCCATCTTTAAAAAGATGGACTTCCTTCTGCTATTTAATCGCTTTATGAACTTTTAATTTCTTTCCTTTAATCGTTTTGTTTTTCATTGCTTGTAACACTTTTGGACCTTTTCCATTCAAAATCTCTACATAAGAGACATTCTCTTGGATCGTAATAATTCCAATATCGTCCGCGGTTACTCCGTCTAACTTCGCAATTGTTCCCACAAAATCAACCGCTCTAATTTTCTTTTTCTTTCCTCCGTTAAAATACAGCTTCATAATGTCTTTATTTAATGACTCGCTTTTATCCTTTTTAACTTCTGGACGCTCATTGATTTTTTCAGTAAAAGCGGATGCTGCCTGCTGTACTTCTTCTTTAGAAGGAGGAGTAGATGTTGGAATTGAAAAACCGATATATTCTTCAATTTCCGATAGCATTCTCTCTTCATAAGGCGTTACAAATGTGATAGCCTTCCCTTTTTTACCGGCACGTCCCGTTCTTCCTGTACGGTGAACGTAGCTTTCTTTTTCTAACGGAAGGTCGTAGTTAATAACGTGTGTGATATTATCAATATCAATTCCTCTCGCAGCTACATCTGTCGCCACTAAATAGCGGAATTTACCTTTTTTGAAATCATTCATAACCTCAAAACGGTCTTCTTGCACCATTGCCCCGTGAATTTTATCACAAGGATACCCAAGATCATCTAAATCATCTAACAGCGTATTTACCTGCTCTTGCGTGCGGCAAAAAATGATGCAGCTGTCTGGGTTTTCTACTGTGGTTACGTCTTTCAGCAGTTCAAATTTACGTTCGTTTTCTACTGATATAACAGAATGGTCAATCGTACTTGTCGTTAATCCATTTGCTTTGATTTCAACATCAACCGGCTTTTTCATATACTTGCGAGAAAGCTCTTCAATATCTTCAGGAAGCGTAGCAGAGAAAAGCATCGTTACACGCTCACTAGGAAGATGTTGAATGATTGCTTCTACTTGGTCAATAAAACCCATATTTAGCATTTCATCTGCTTCATCAATAACCAAATAACGAATTTTTTCTAATGCAAGCGTTTCTTTTTCTATATGATCAAGCACTCGTCCAGGCGTACCTACAACAATATGTGTTTTTTGCTTTAATTCTACTTTTTGCTTGGCAAACGGTGATTTTCCGTAGACAGCTGCTGCTTTAATTCGCTTAAAACGGCCGATATTTGTAATATCTTCTTTTACCTGCGCAGCCAGCTCTCGTGTCGGTGTTAACACTAAGGCCTGGGGCTTATTTTCTTCCCAATTAACTAATTCACACAGTGGAATGCCAAAGGAAGCCGTTTTTCCACTTCCTGTTTGAGACTTCACGACCACATCTCTTTCTTCTAGCGCGATGGGAAGCACCTTGCTTTGTACTTCCGTAGGATGATTGTATTGCAGGCTAGAAAGCGCCTTAACTACCTTGTCACTAAGATCATATTGACTAAAACTTCTTTGATTCATTTTGTACCCTCATTTATTTTAAATTAGTGATTATCTTTATCATGACCTGATGCACTATGTTTCATTATACTTTAATTCTTCTATACGCGCTCAAGATTTAATGTAGCATTGATTTGTCAAACAAAAGAGAAAAGCCGCTCTCCTATTAATAAGAAAACGGCTTTGGTATGAGCGATGAGGGATTCGAACCCCCGACCCCATCCCTGTCAAGGAATGGAAATCTAGGAAGGGCTAAAATTGGCCTCCAAACACTGAGACAATACACTTCGTACATTCTATTGATTTAATTATAACGATATGATTGAAACACTGCAACCATTTCCCAATATAAATCATTAAAGTAATATTATTTAATTTTTCTAGTTTTTTTATGATTCTTTTTACCTAATTATTGTGAAAATATGTTATAAATAAAATTGAATATATTAACATTGGAGTTGAAACGTATGAATTGGGCAGAGTTGGTACAATGGATAGACAAACATCCTGCGTTATCCGCAGCGACTCTTACAGGGTCGGTTACTTTTGTAGCTGGTATCTCTTCACAAGTGTTAGCACATCAATTTACAAAAAAGAGAGAAGGAAAAAAAGCTATTAATGAAGCTATTTCACATATATACTCTCCTCTCAGCATTAATATTTATGAATACTTAAAAGAGTATGGAAAGGCAACCAAAACACCGGAAAAAAAAGAAATAAAAGATGCACTTGATAATATTTGGCTTGAAATAAAACAAATTGCAGATGATAATAAACAATCAGCCAGCGCAGGACTTGCCCATACCTTGAAGCAATTAAACCGTGGGGACGGAGCTGAGTTTACTTTTTTCATTGCTTTTTTCAAAGAATTTGAAAAAGTTGCCAAAAAAGTTGATTTCGAAGGGAGATTTGATAGATACACCCTAAAAGAAATTATGTACATATTGAGAATTTACAATAAATTAGATTCTCGCTATGGAAGAAACATAGCTGAATGTTTTTTTCAAGTACTCAACTGTCGTCACACTCTATCGCTCAAAAAACTTTGCAATGAACTAAAAGTAGAAGAAATTGACCCACGGGATTATAACAAAAATTCCTTTGACGAAACTTTTGAAAGATTAGCACTTAATAACATATATGGTTCTTTTGGAGATAATTGGACTAATATGGTAGATGAAAGATTGAAATTTTTAGAAAAACGTTACGGTGGGGAATGACAAGGATTTTTAACTTCCTTGTCGCTTTCCATGTTCCACATTAATAAAATAAAAGTTTTATAAGACACTGATAGACATATAAAATCCCAACAGCTCTGATACATTTTGTTCATATGCGTACCTATCCGAAAGGTTTCTGTCAAACATGTACCGAGCTAATAGCTTTTTCAACCCCACATAGCGCTCTTCCGAGCAAGTAAAATGAGGATTTGCCTTTTTTAATACGGTTATAAATCCTTTGTATTGTTTTTCATTATTTTTTGGGTACTTTTCACAAACAAAATGGATAACTTCTGTTACATAGTCAATTTGCTTGTTTAATTCCTTCATGATTTAAAACCTCCGTTTGATTTAATAATAAAAAGCGCTCCAAATGGAACGCTTCAACTTAATTACAAGAAATACTCCCTATAGCCACCTTTCGTGTCAGTTTCCTCGACATCATCAATTACAAACTCCATTGACGTATCCAATGAATCGTCCTCGCTAAGTACTATAAATCCAGTAAATGGTTTGCTTGGAGCAACTTCGTATAGCTCACTGCATGTAACTAAAGCAGTAATCAGCGCAAAAACCATATCGGTTTTATGCAAAGCTCCTTTGACTTTTTCAGCTATGTACAAGTTGTCAGTTTCACGCATTTGTACAGCTCCCCATTCATATTCAATCATGGTATTGTCATAGTTTAAACGATTTTGCATAACGATTTCACGTAATAATTTAACTCCTGTGTGACGACCAGAGTGACTTTGAAGGATTGGCTCAAAGTGGGAATGATAAAACGCTTCATAGCTTTTCAAATTTTGTACAAGGTTGTTAGCATTATATGGGTCATAGGATACGTGAGTGATTTCTACTCCCAAATGCTGAGGAATGCTTACAATAAATTCCTCAATCGTTTTGTAATTAATAATGTGGCTATTTGTACTTTCTTCGTCAGTAACATACACTTGCTTGCGGTTAATCCATTCATGGTAATTGATTTTTTCGATTTTTTCCTTTTGTTTTAACCGACCACTCGGAACGAATACCCATTGTTTAGCATAATATTCGCCTTCATGATTTGTGATTAAGCTAACACATGTATTATCATCACTTTTCGATAGGTCAAATGACAATACACATTCCCTTCCGTACCAGTCAAAATCCTTTTTGGGATTATGACATTCCTTGAGCATCTCAATAGGAGCGATGGAAGTACCAGCATTTGTCGCCAGGAAAATATTTAAACGCCTTGATTTAAAACCGTTCTGTTTAATATCCTGCTCTATAGCTTCGTTTTGTTCGCTGATTAATGTCTCACAATTGATTTCCCACATTAAAGGATTAGTCG
The DNA here is from genome assembly GCF_056400385.1 of Priestia sp. P5_B4. Lineage (NCBI taxonomy): Bacteria > Bacillati > Bacillota > Bacilli > Caryophanales > Bacillaceae > Priestia > Priestia sp. P5_B4. The sequence continues at coordinate 7,219 of NZ_JBFULJ010000047.1, read as the reverse complement.
CTTTTAAAGCTTCATGGCTTGTCCAATCAAGGTTTGGTTCTTGAGCTGTATATAACATAGCGAATAACGTTTCATCGGAGTAATTGCTATCGGGGTCTAAACAGCTTTTAGCCACTTCAACTTCAATGCTCATCCCACTTGGGTATTTTTCATAAGCTGTAGACACATAAAACGCCAATTGAAATGAACCAGCTAAACCACGTACTAAGGAGTTAGCAACTGGGTTATCTGCATTGGAATTTCCGTTTTCATCAATAGCTGCTATTGAAGGAAGTGAACCGTCTTTAGGTTTCCCACTAAGCGTTTCAAATCGTGATTTGGAATGTAAGGCTACTATTCTGTCACGATTGATTTTGAAATAACGTTTAATGGTAGGTGAAGCGTCCGTGATGTTTTCTAATTCCTTGCGGATTTCTTGAGCTTCACGATAGCTGTTAGAAGCTGAATATAATTCACTACTGTTTGGTAATAGAATTAGACCGAGCATTTTTACAGCAGATACCAACCATGATTTTGCATTTTTCCTTGGAATGAAAAGGATAAATTTTCTCACTCGGTTTTCTGCAAAGTTATCTTTCTTTCGCCAAGCCCACACGTTAGCTAACATAAAGTATTGAAACGGTAAAATATGATTCGCAATAGAATCGCCAATCAAGTTTACATCCTTTGCAGTTGCCAAATTGACTTGACGTAAAAACACTTCAATTACACGCAATACATCAGCATTGAAATAATACGGGAAATCGTCCTTAAATTGATTCACAGTGAAATCCTCGATGAACTTCCTAGCTTGTAGGCGTATCCAGTAACATTGGCTTTTGTCGTTTACCATGTCATAAGCAAATTTAATAGGAGCGCTATTTAACAGGTCGTTATAATCAATAGCTGATGTAACTCGTGGTTTTAGCGATTTCTCGCTTTTGACAGTATGCTTCATACGACCATCGGAAATATAACCGTCCCATGGTTCTTTATGATGATTATTTATACCAAAAGCCATATCGTATAACGTATTATCCTTTAAGTCATAATTGCTCATGTATTCCTGACAAAAATTTTGAATACTATTATATTCTGAATGATTCGCAATACGATTATCACCATTTTTCATTGCTTTGAGCATATAAACATACGATGTAAATAAAAAATCGACCATAGGTTTGTCCATCCCATGACCGATTTCATCAATTAAATCCTTATATTCATTTTGGAATTGCTCACGTTCAATATCGGAAGGAAAACTCATTCCTTTGAAAACAGCTTCATTGATTTTATACTTCATTTGTTGTTTCCTCCCCAAATGCTTTACCTGCTATGTTTTTAGTAAATAGGTTTGTTAAACCGTCCGTTTCATTCATTTCAGCTTTTTGTCGTGCCAAAGTAACAATGTCCACTGCACCAAGGCCAAGACGTGATTTTATAACTCCGATGGTTTTCAATGAATCCTGTCGYATTTTTATAGCTGGATTAGGAACTGGTTTTTCGCCTACAAATATAATCCTTTTGTAAGTTTTGATGTCTTCCTCGTATTCCTTTAACAATGACATTTCGTTAGCTAAATCAATTAAATCGGAAATATGAATGTTTCCGATTGCGGAAGATTGGTGAGCTTCCTTTGCTAAAATGTGATAATTCATTTGAGCATTTTCATTATTTAACTGATTTACTTCATGTTCATACAAACCTTCAAGACCTTGTTCCAAACGGTCTGAAGCTCCGACTGTTTCTTGTTCAAATTTAACTAAACGCTTTTTCTCAGCTTGTGATTTATGATTTCCTTGCAATTGGCTTGCTGATTTATTATGTCTTCCCATTTTAAATTACCTCCGTTATAAGCATGGTCCTGGTAATGGTTTTGCTTCAAATTCAAAATCTAACGTAGTTTTTGTTCCCAGCTGTAAGTTACAAACCTTACAAATGGTCACAAGGTTAGTAGGTTCTAATTCCAATTCTGGGTATTTACTACGTGGTTTTATATGATGTACCTCAAGGTCTTCTGTATCTGATATAGTTATCAAATTATTTTTCATTGCTGCACAACGCCGACAACATTTAAAGTCTCGGACAATTATTTGTAAACGTAACTTTCGCCATACTGGGCTTGAATAGAAGTTGTCTTCCTTACCTTTAATTTTTAACATTTTGCGATTATGTTGACTTAAACATGAGCAACTTTTGCCATATTCATATTTTTGTAAGCATTTATTGCATTTCTTGAGTATTTTTTGAGTCATTTCATCACCTATTGATTTTAAAAAGCTGGATAAACGGATGTGCCGAGAAATTTTGACACCACTGTATCCTAAAATCTCCTAGACCGTTTTTAAAAATGAGGGCTGGGAGGGGGATTAAATTAAATTTCATTCCATTTATCCGCATGTATTTTATATTTCATTTATCAGTTAGCTAACTATTTTAATTGAATATTAATGATATAATTAAATACTTTGACTCAACCTTTTAATTGATTGATTGCGTATGATTTCATATACATGATTGGTAGCTAAACTAACAGCGTTAATCTGTTTGTATTCGCCTGTGTTAATCAAATGTCTACATTTCTTTTTAACTGTTTTCATCGTTTGATATAATGTTGGTCGTATTAATTCAGGATATTGTGTGACCTGCTCCAATGCTAACTTGAAGCCATAATGAACAGCTTCCTCATCGGTAACCATACGTTTACTTAAAGCATTCACTAATTCGTTAGCTTGGTCTATTAACTGTTGTTTTATGGTCATAGGATAATACCTCCGTTTGATTTAACTTGATTTACTTTTACTAGCATGTTGCGTGAGTAGCATTGTGATATAAGGTGCAACTCGTTTTAATCCCAATTGTTTAGCTTCCTTTTCGAGCTGTTCATACACCCATGAATCAGGATATAAATGCACTTGTTTAGTATTTTTATTATTCATGATGTTCTCCTTTCTTTTTTAGTACGATTTAGTAGCTATATAGTATCTATATGCTAAACGATAGAAAGTTAACTAGATTTCACAATTTGTAGCATAATTGTAGTATTTGGAACAGATTCTGTAAGTTAATATACAACACAAAAAACATTGCATCAGCCGAACAAAGTGAGGATGATAAGACTGCGCAAGCAGACCAATATAATTCATTATCGCAAGGCAAGCTTGCTTCTTATCTCACTTACTTCGTACGTTCGATGTAATGTTGTTTTTAATTGCAAAAAACGGAGTCAGAACCAGTTTTCTTATAAGAAAACTCAACCTGAAACCGTTTATTGCAGGTATTTAGTTATGCTTTAGTCACAGTCCAAACTGTTCGTTGTTTATGATTAATCACTTTGCGTTTATCATCAACTAGGAAACCATATGTTCTTACAAAACCTTTAATTGTAGTTAAGTTTGCTAATCTGTTACTTCGTTTAGACGCTCCGAAATAATAACTGAGTTCACTTTGAAACTTACGCTTTTCACCGTCATATAATTTAATACCTTCATATGCTTGTAAGTAAGGAACCAGTTCCTCGTTAACACGTTGTTCCAACTCTAATTCTATTTCACTTTTTGCTTCCTCTTTACTGCGCCACTTTATAGTAGAATGACGACCAAACAACTTTTTAACCAATATTTGATAGTTTCTTACAGTGTTATTTTTAATGATTGTTTTAAACGAACCGTTGCCATCCTCTACATCTATTCCCACTTTACGAATCAAGGGCGAAATATAATTAAGTTGATAACGTACTAACCCTGCAAAATCATCATTTTTAATCGCTTCTGTAGTTAATTTCACTTTATCCATACGTTCCTCGTGCTCGTCCATTGCTAAGAAAGAGCTCATAAAAGTATCATTAATAAACTGTTTAATTTTAGCTTCAGACATTCCTTTAACCATTGGTGAATTGACTATGAATGCTTCCGTATTACCGTATTGTTTGAAACGATAATCCGCAAATTCATTAAACAACTTCACTTGTTCCATCAATCGTTCATACTGTCTTTCCAATACAGAATTGCCTTCGGTAGACACCCATACTGTTAGACGGTCATTTTCATCATGAATATCGAAACGTTTGCGACCAACCATTTGTTTGATTTGTACATGGTCATATTGATTTAATAATATGATATGTTTTAAATCCTTGTCTTTGATATCAATACCATTATCAATCGCTTTGTTTGCAATGACTCCTTGAGTGTCGAATTTTTTATTAACAACTAAAGCTGAAACTTTGCGAGTCATATCAGGATTTTTCTTTCCCTTAAATTTACCGTCTGCTTCTTTCACCCAAATAGAGTGATAATATTCAACAGAATATCCTTTTTTCTCTAATTTCTCTTTCCACTTTTTTAGGCTATTTCTAGATTTCATATCATCAGCAAATGCCATCCATTTTTCATTGATTGGTATATTCTTAATAATTTGTTCAAGGTCTCTGTTTGTGCAAACAAAATCCATTCTACTTTCAAATCCCAGTTCTTCCGAATAATCAAGTTCCTTATAATTTACACCTTTATAATTGAAATATTTAACAACTAATTGAGGTGTTGCAGTGAACATAATAACTGGTTTGCTTTCAACTGCTTCAAGGAGCTTATTCATAACAATATGTGTTGTTCCGTTCCATGCGTCACTTACAAAGTAATGTGTTTCATCACAAAGTACAATTTCTGCTTCATCAATCAGTTTTAACATATCCTTATCGGATACTTTTTGATAACTCGCTACGTTTACGCCATTTGCTTTAAAAATACCCATGTCATCACAGGCCTGTTCCACATCATCATTGAACTTCAGAACAACTGCTGTTCGGTTTGCCATTACGAGTATTTTCTTTTTTGCAAATGGTAGATATTTTCCTTCACCGAATCCATGATTTTCTGATTCAAAATGCGGTTTGATTATATCGTTAATAATGAAAGTTGATTTGCCTGTTCCTGTGGGTGAAACGATTAATGTAATGCCTTCTTTATAGTCAAGCATAAATTTTACATCTGCTTTGGTTAGAGTTTCAGTAATGTAATTATATTGTTTTTTCATAATTTTCTCCTTCTGCAACAAACGGTTTTAGAATGAAATTCTATATATAAAATTTATTTCTGATGACGTTTATTGCAATTAATATATATAAGTTTTTAAGAATTGTATTTCACAAATACACAACTATTGTATTATCTTTTTTGCCCATGTCAGGTTAACATCTATATCTTTTTTGAAATTATTTTTCTTCATTAAATAACAGATAAAAAATTTCTAGGCGGCAAATTTTTTCTATTATACAATTAAATAAATATATAAAAAGTGGGGGTAATAACGTGAGGAAAGTTTTAATAGAAAGTGCTGTAGAAATGCTATTGGATAACTATAATTCAGCAGAATTTAGAGAAGTATTTTTTATGAGAACTTTAGATTACTTAATTTACGATAAAGAAGTTGACTTGCTCGCAGATATTCCATTATTAGCAGAAGTAATATATGAAAAAAATGCTCACTTCTTAATCGAACCACTAAGAATATATGACCGATTGGCTAGTGAAGAAATTGAGAGATTACTTGTATAAAGCAATATCTAATGAGCTACATAATGGGAGGAAGAAAAATGAAAAAAACACATGAATTTGAAATGACCATAAACGGAGAAACAATCAAATGGCAGGAAAAATCACATGCACAAATCTTCCGCAACTTCTGGACATACTTCATGAAAAAGGACCTTCAAAAAACGATTGATACAATCAAACTTGCTGAAATCCGTACTTTGGACAGGGAGTACTTTGTTGCTAAAAACGGAGGTAAAAAGAAAAATATTCACGTTAAAGACGAATTGTGGGTTTACACTCATTTGAATCCTGAAGCGATGAAAAGGGTTTATAAAAAATTTATTAATAGTTGGGAAAAAAATCACGAAACTATGGAGATTAAAACTTCTAATGATGAGTCTAATCAAGAATTTGAATTAGAAGTACCAATAAAAAATGATGAGAGTATTTCTGGTGTTTCCCTTCTGTTAAAAAATAAAGAAAAAAGACAATTTATTCAAGACGAGGTATTAACTACACCAGAAGCTATTGAGCTTCTAGAAATTTCAAGGGCAAGATTAAGCAAAATGATTAAAGACGGTAAGATTACTCCAGCTAAAAAATTAGGGTGTGTAAGCTTATTCTGGAAAGGTGATGTAATTGAGAAGAAAAAAGAACTCGTTAAGTTASGAAAGCAGTACCGTCCTTTTGAAAATTAAAAGCACTTTAAGTTAATTTTTTCACGTTGCTTAAACAAAGAAGGACATTAAATAATTGTCTGTTTAATGTCCTTCCTTAGCTAATAGCACTTATTGATTTTTCAATTTATGTTCTCGTAACTCCAAGTACCTTGCATGAAATAAATGATTTATTTCATTAGAATATAAATATTTGTTTTGTCTCTTAAGGAACGTAACTCTTGCCAAATTAATTTTTCTGTTTTGATTTCTTCATTACGCTTCCTTATTTCTTCTAATCTCAAAAAACTTTCTCTCCGAAGATAACTTTTAAACTATATATTTATATTTACCAATGCTTTTTCTTTAATTTTCTTCAAGTCTTCTTCTAACTCGAGCTGATGAATTTTCCTATGGCAGTTAGGGCATACAGCAACGACATTATCTATAGTATCTGTACCACCTTGAGATAAATAATGAATATGATGCACTTCTAAAAACGGGTTTCCTTTTTTGTCCATAAAAGGAGCTTTTTCTTCACATAACTGGCAAATACCTTTTGACATTCTTTTTGCAAATTCTTTAATATACACACTTCTAGGAAAAACTGATACTTTTCCTACCTTACGACTGTCTACTTCATTTGTTTGTCCATTTAAGATATTCTGTTTTAATTGTTCTAAAGACAAATTTTCAAAATACTTAACTTTCATTTCACAAAACTCTTCATACATTTCAGGAAAGAGCTCAGCTTGGTCATGTTCTATACCCTGTTTCCATGCCTTTTGGTCGTTTTTTATCCTCCACATCGAATCATATCTACTAGCCCATATTTCTCCAAGTTCTATACGGTATTGTTTTGCTTCATTAATAATGTTCATAGCTTCTTCTTGAGATTTACATAGCAATATTTCATGAATGAATAAACTATAATATTTTCGTTTACTTTTTGACAAAATGTGTTGCTTTAACTTTATGGACTCGTCACGTTCTTCGATAAAATGTATTAAAGAATAGGCTAAAAACTTAAATTGTATGTTGAGTTGGGGC
>NZ_JBFULJ010000046.1:0-17714 GCF_056400385.1 Priestia sp. P5_B4 | reverse complement strand
GTGTCTAATGCGGATACGCACAGAAATAGAAAAAGAAATAGAAGAAAAAATAGAAAAAAGAAAAGTTATATACCTAAAAAATATCTCAGAGAAGATCACTTTAATACTATCTAATAAATCATATAGAACTATAGTACATAATTTCTTTTTAAAGAGCGAAAAAAGTGAATTTTTGTTTTTAAATAATTTAAAATACACTGACGATATATTAGACGAATGTTTCAGAATTAAGTTGGAAAATAAGTCAGAATACAATGATGCTTTAATTGAAAATGAGCTCCATTTACACTTTATGAAGCCACTAGTAGAATTATTTCTTTCTAAAAAAGTTTTAAGTTATTCCCTAGAAGGTTATCTAGTATGTTGGAAACTACTAAAAGCAGAAGCTGAAAGATTTTATTCAGAAATCATGTATAAAGAGATTTTTGCAGAATGTAGTGTAGAACAAATGAGTATCGATGAGTGCTTACAGGTATTTCTTAACATGTCATTAGAGGATACAGATAATGACATCCAAATTTTAAAATTTATATATTTTTTACGTAGCAATAATAAGATTTCAAAAGATGATAAAATTCACCTCCAATATAGTGATATATATATAAGATTTAAAAGGTTGTTAGATGATAAAAAATTAATTGAACTAGAAAACTCTTTGCTCGAAAAAGTTGATATTGCTAATTATAGTAGGAGATTAAACATAGACGATATTGATTTAATGAATGGAATAGAGTTTGAAAATTTTATCGCAGAACTTTTTAGAGAGATGGGATTTAACTCCCAAGTTACTAAGTCTTCAGGGGATCAGGGAATTGATGTAATAGCAGAGAGAAACGGATTAAGTGTAGGGATACAGACAAAATGTTATTCCGGTAAGGTAAGTAATAAAGCTGTTCAAGAAGTAGTAGCAGGTTTGAGCTTATACAAATTAGAAAAAGGTATTGTTGTTACTAACAATTACTTTACTGATTCAGCTATTGCTCTTGCAAATTCCAATAGTATCGTTCTATGGGACAGGGATATTTTAAAGGAAAAAGTTGAAGAGTTGTTCTGAAATAGAGACTTGTTTTACAAGATATGCAATTGATAACATCACTTTCAATAAAGTATTGATAGGATTGGGTGAAAATAATGGGAGATAAAAAGAAACAGCATTATGTACCAAAATTTTATTTGCGTAATTTTTCTAATACTGAAAAATCTATAAGCACTTATAACCTTACTAATGAAAGATACATTGAGAATGCTTCTATACAAAATATGTGCCAAAAAGATAATTTCTATGGAGAAGATAAGAAGATGGAAACATTTTTAGATAAGGAGATAGAACGTAAAGCAGGAGCAATAATTAGAAATATCTTAAAAACAAAAAAATTCCCTGAAAATGATGACGATTATTTACACCTTATTCTTTTTTTAGTGATTAGTGAGGCTAGGAATTTGAAAAATGCTGACTCCACAAATCAATTAGTAAATCATTTAGCAAAGACATTTTTGAAAACAAATTCAGAATTTCAAAAATCACCAATAGACTTGGATTCGTTTACTATAGGATTAAAAGAACCAGCAAATCCTATGATACAGATAGCATATGAAATGGTTCCTTTACTTTTGGACCTCACTCCAATTTTAATAGTAGAAAGAACAGGAGCTAGAAAATTCATTACTTCAGATAATCCCTTAATCAGATATAACTCATTTTATCTTAAAAACGATTACCCTGGTGCTTATGGTTTTACAACTAGAGGGCTACAGTTATTTTTTCCTATTTCACATAATCATTGCATTCTTTTCTATGATGATTATGTGTATGATATCCCCAATGCTCATGACGATGTATTATTTTTAAGTAAAGCACGAGAAGTCGACCATTTAAATAAACTATTCTATTTAAATGCTTATAATAATTTATTTTTTAACCAAAAAACTAAAGGGAGGTATATAGATAATCTGCATCAAAACAATAAAAAAAACCAAGTGATTAGTGACTTAGATAGAGAATTTAATTTATATAAACAGGTTAATTCTGACACTGAGATAATGCATTTCTCTCCAAATAGAGTAACAAAAAGAGTTGAATTTTCTTGGATGAAATACACGCAAGCTTCGAAAAAATTAGTATTCCCACCACATATGGGAGGAATCAACCGGACGGAGTCCCCAATTATACATGCACTACTAGAAGCGAAAAAACAGCAAGATAGAACTTATTATAGTTCAAAATAAAAGAAGCACCCTTATATGGGTGCTTCTTTCGTTTCCGAATGATGGTCTTAGTATATGACATATCGTATATAAAGGTAAATTATTTTTTATACGTCTTAAAAGGTTTATTTTCATGATTAAACAGACGTTTTTTCGTTGGTTTCTTTAGTATCTAAAAAGGTGTACCTTTTAGCACTATCTGCATTAAACAAACCCGAGTATTAATAAAATAATTACTACAGTTTTTCATCTTCCTGCTTTTCCATCATTTTTCGATAACTGCTTATAAAAGAAGGGATTTTTCTAAAGTAATGTTTTTTCACTTCATGGAAAGGTATCCATGTGTCCTTTGCTACGATAAGATCATAAACATCGTCTAAAATTTGATCTCGTTTCTTGGGATTTAATTTGACATGAGGGTAGTTGATCGCACTAATATAACGTTGTCTTAATTCGTTAGTTATCCATTCTTTCTGCTTTTGCTTTAATGCTGAAAACTTTTTATTCGTTTGAATTAAGCGTCCATTTTGATAAACGTGATTTTTCATATCGTTTCCCCCTTTTCTCCGTAGTTCCATATAAAATCATTGAATCTTCATTTACCTAATAGGCTTTTTTCTTAAATTGTTCTTTCACATAGATACAATCTCGTTTATGTTCACGGGAAAAGAAATGATCGTGTTTATAATGTACTTTGACTTCACATGAAGGACAGACAAAAAAACCCATTCTTATTTTATCTTGATTGACCTCATGCGCATAAAACTCTCCTGTAGCTCTAAACATTACCACATGTTTAGCCTTTTCGATTTTTGCTCGCATAATCATATCCTCCTTCACCATATTTTTCATCTATTTCTATGATAAGGGCTATATGGAAAGAAGACAAAGAAAAAGCAGCATCCCGTAATAAATACGGAATGCTGCTTAGTAATTAATTGTTTTTCATTTTATAGCCTTTGAATTTATATCCATATACGCTTGTAAGATCAACAAAGCTCTTATAGGAATAAGTAATGGCAACCGGTGTGCCTACTTGAACTTTATCATAAAGCTTTTCAATATCTGCATTGTGCATTCTCACGCAGCCTTGACTCACATATTTTCCAATGCTGCTTTCATTGTTATTGCCGTGAATGCCGTATGTATCACCATACGTACCATTAGCATTTAACCCTAACCAACGTTTCCCTAATGGATTGCGAGGATCGCCCCCAGAAATATGTCCTGTATAGTAAGGACGGTTTTTAATCTTGTTCACGACTTTAAAAAAGCCAACGGGTGTTTTGTCCCATGTTTTCCCTGTTGCTACTGGATCAACGATTTCAATATAGCCATTGTGAAAATACGCAAGCTTGTTGTAGTATTTGTTAATAATAATCAAATCTTGATTTGCTGACTTACTTGCTGCTTCTGTTTCCCCCTGATTTACTCCACATAATGCGACCATTAATAATGTAAGAACGGTCATTGATTTCATAAAAATGTTCTTCATAAAAACTCTCCTCTTTTTTTATATTTTTATAGGAAACGAAAAAAGCACCTTCCAATTAAGAAAGATGCTTTTTCGTCACAATTATTTATAAATAAAAACCTAGTTAATCTATGACTTTGATATGCAGAGAAACGCTCTCTGAGGAAATTAACTTTTGTTTTACGTATAACTGCCCATTCGATGCAAATTTGAGCACTTTAAAAACGTTTGTTAATCAATACTTAGAAAGTAATCAAAGTMACTTGTTATTTGAACTACATATTCCACTTCATGACTATGATTTTCCTTGAGTATACGATCATTTACTTTTTTTCCTGATTCATAATAATAGTTACTTAAAAATCTCATTGCTCCTTCTTTATCTCTGTAATAATCACCCTCCGGACTTTTGACTTTCTGGAAGTCACCTTGAAAGTAAATTTCAGGTTCTACACCTCTTTTATCACTTTTAGGGTATTTAAATAATCCTGCTTTTTGATAATACATCAATATCTCTTCTTTGCTTAGTCTGGTAGATAGCCTTACTGACGCAATAACTCCCCAATAACCACCACTACCACCAACAAGATGTTTTCCATTAGCTTGCTCATTTTCAATAACTTTTGTTTTAGGTGGAAGGGGATATTTAAATAATTGTTCAGCAAAATCATTGGAGATCCTGTCCTTATCAGTMCAATTTGTCAATCCTAGAACTAATACTACAATCAATATTATGGCTACTAAAAGTAGCATACCTAACTTGCTACATAGTGTTTTTTTTATAAACTCCATATACAAGAGACCTCTTCTGCTGCGTTTTACTCGTTTAGATTTCTACATTTACTTACTGATTTTTTCTGTATGGCGACAATCTGGAAAAGAGGAACAGCCAAAAAAACGCGTGCCGTTTTCATCTCGTACCACTAGGTCTTGCCCACATTTCGGACATTTACGAGGTTCGGGTGTAATGTTTTCAAAGATTTCTCGTGCCTTAAAAACTGGATTTATCTCATTAATAAACTTTTGAAGATCTGCACGATCTACTAAGGTCACATCACATGCAGCTGCAAGCTCTTTGGCCTGTTTCGTGAAATAACTATTAGTTACGACCCATGCTTGATTCGCTTTATAATAGGCTTTTGCTGCATACACTTCTTGTACAGCTGAAAGGCTGACCCTATTCTTAGCACTATACCGTTTGGCTTGAATCACAATTCTTTCTTTGCCTTTCATTACTAGGTCAGCTCCAAAATCACCTGATTTTGGCGTTATCTGCGGCTTGTATCCTAGTTGTTGAAAAAGCGCTCGCAAATATACCTCAAATTGATACCCATCCATTTTATCAATATAGGGCATACCCGATTGGGCTAACTCTTTCATATACCTCCGTTCACGAATCACACGGTAAGCAAATGTAGAAAGTTTAAATAAAATCATGATAAGAAAAAGATAAAACACACTTTGAAACACTTTATCCATTCATTGAAAGCTCCTGTTCTGTTTGTTTATTTCGGAGACGTGATGCCACAGGTTGAATGGTTTTTCCATTCTTCTTTAATTGCTCGTTCCAATCTTTCGCTCCTTTTGGAATATCTGCTTTTACTAAATCAGCATTAACGATTTGGTTCATTTTGTCAATAAATTCTTTTCCTGCTTGGTCATTATCGACAGCTAACACCATTTCTTGAATGCTTAAGCCTTCTCTTCGAGCTTCGATATAAGATTGAGCAACAGTTTTAGGTTTTAAGCCATTCATACTAATAAGGCGTGTATTCTGCAAACTATTCTCTTGTATACTCCAATAAGAAAGAAGATCAATTGGGCTTTCAAAGAAATGAATCTTATTTGGGCGACCAACATCAACTGAAAAGCCTGTATGTGGGTTATCGTTCGGTAAGACTTGTTTAAAAGAACCTCGTTTATTTTTTATCGAAGCTGTTCCTTGTCGATCTGCCCCAATCACTTTTCCTTTGCCCCCATGCTCACGCCATTTAAACACCACATTGTTCCGTTTGTCCTGGGCGATTAAGTCTTTTTGAAGGAGCCAGTTAACTAATCGAGAATCTATTTTACGTTCTTTTATGAGATAATCTTTTACTTTGCTCTGATCCTTTACTTCTAACTCTTTCGGGTAGCGAAAAGGCTCTTTCGATGGTGAAACCGACGGTTGCTCATATGAATGAGAAAGCTCTTTATAATCACCTTTGTTGATGTCTAATACGGCTTGTGGAAACGACATTCCATAATACATTTGAGCGAAACTGATCGCTCCATACCCTGTTTCATTCCGGCTATTCCAAGCGTACATATTCCCTTTGATGAGCAAGCTATCATGTTCCGTATGGCGATAGTACTTTCCTTCTTTCACAAAGGTTTCGCCTTTGGCTTCCAGATACGACAACAAATCAATATCTCTGGCTTTCATAACCTCCTCCTCCTTGACATGTTTTCGTTCTCCCATCTAATCCCTCCCTCACTTCACTATATGAAAAAAAGGAGCTTTTCAGCCCCTCATTCTTTTCCAATCTTTTGCCATTTTTAGCGTTCTATTTCTTGCGTTTCTTTCCTTTTTTTTGAAGAAACTGCTCCATTGTTCCGTGTGAAAAACTTGGTGAATCCATTTTGCGATTTCTCTTCTTTTTTCTGCTTGTCATGATCCTTTTTCTCAGTATCTAATGCTTTTTCAAGCTTGGTTAATTTCTCACGTTGAGAATCAGTCAAATTGAGCTCTTTTAATTCCTGCAGCACTTCTTTTTTTAATTTGTACACCTTATCAAAGGAATGCTTTTGTTCAAACTCCTTCATTTTGGCCAAACGCTTCTCTTTCTCTTGAGGTGTTTCTTGTTTGAGCTGCTTTTCGACAGGAGCTTTTTCTGGTTCAGCTTCCTTTTTCGCTTCTTTAGAAGAAGCTTTTTCATCTGATATACCTAATTGGGATAACAAGCTTTGTTTAAATAGCTGCTTATACTGTGTTTCTTCACTAGGCTGCTGCATAACTTCTAGTACTTCTTGTTTGTAATCTTCTTGATATTGGTCCTTCTCTTGTGCCTGTTTTCGTGCTTGAAACTGATGAGAAAGCTCATTTTCCATGCCTTTCAATTGGTCAGGGGTAAACGTATTTTCCTTTAAAGCACTGGATTTCAACATGACATAATCGTTTTCTGCATTCACACGGGCTAACATGCTATCAATATCTTGAGGTTTCTCTTTGTCATGAGCCTGTAAAAACGTAATATAGCTTGTTTTGAGCTGCRTTTCTCGATCTTTCTCTAAAACAGGATTCACATCATGACTCTTCAAAAAATCAAGTGTTGTTTCACTTTCATAAGCTTGTTTTTGTCCTTTTTCATCAGTGGAAACAAGTAAAACCTGCGGTTTTTCCTCTCCTATAGCTGATTGTGTTAAGTAAACAGCTCCAGAAGGGATGTCTTGCAGCTGTTCACTACTCATATTGACCCAACGAGATTCGATTTTTTCATTTTGTGGGTGTTTCATAAACTTCTTTAATTCTCGTTTATCGGAAATAAGCATTTTAAATTGGTCATTTGAAAGAGATGTAACTTTTTTCATTGTCGATTCCTCCATTTAATTCATATTTGGACATAAAAAAAGAGAGCTTTTATGCTCTCTCACCTTTCGAGTTCCTGTTCTTCTTTTTTTCGTTTAACTGTACCTGTACGTTTTTGAGGGTAGAATTGATTACCCACTTCAACACGTTCTTGAAAAGTAAGAGATTGTTCTTGAACTTGACCATTCGTAACCCCCTTCTCGTTTTTAATCATGTTTGAATCAATCTGATGTTCAATTTTGATGACTTCTTCTTTCGTCATCCAGCCATTTTTGATCGCTTGTGTTTTGGTTGAATAATATTTTTCTTCAGCCGTAACACGATCTAAAATACTATCTACATTTTGTGCTGATTCCCGTTGCTGTTTTTGTTTATAATCCTCATACCCTTCTTTCATTTTCTCATGCACATTTTGAGAAGACAGAGGACCTGCTTGCTTCTGTTTTTCATCGCTCTTTTCTGGTGACTGATTTTTTTCTCGTTCTTTTACCAACGTTTCTTCTATTGTTTCAATAAAGCCAACTGATGTTTCATGTACTTCTTTTAAAAGTTTTGTTTTATCCTCAAAGGTCTTTCCTTTTGTCCAATTTGAGAGGTAATCCAACGAATAAGAACTGGTGTCGATCCCAAAATAAGATGAAACTGTGTAAGCTGTCATTTCTGCCTGAAATTCTTTTTCCGCAGCTGTATAGTTTAGATATGTGTCCTTTGTATGAAGTTTGGCATGTGTGAGTTCATGCAAAAGTGTTTTTACATTTTGCTTTTCTGAATTACGAGGATTTAGCGCAACTTCTTTTGTTAAAGTGTAACTAACCCCTTTTGCGGCTCCAAGCTCCTCTTTTGGTTGAATAATAGAAATGCCATTCTTTTCGGCAATAGCTTCCATCCCTTTATAAAGTACTTTGTAGTCCTCCACGTTGCCTTCTAACCAACGATTCGGGAAAATCTTAGGTAAATCACTCGCTTTTGCATTCGTTTGCGAAATTTCAAAAACATGGCCGACTGAAAAGTACAGTCGGCCTTGAGTGACTTCTTTTTTTCCTCTTGAATTAGCTTCTTTTCTTGAGGAGTAGCTTTATTAATGGACTTTAATTTCCCATTTTCATCTTTAAATTTAGGAACCGTTTTATTTGGCACAAGAATCTTAATGCCTTTCTCCCCTTTATTAACAGAGAACCCTTTATCTTTCCAAAACTTAAATGATCCAACAGCTTGAGCACCAAAAAACTGTTCTTGAATCAGCGCTGTATTTGACATGGAGTATTGATAAAACTTACCCATGAAAGATAAATAGTCTTTTAGTTCTTCGGCAGAATGAAAATGCTGCTCGACTTTTTGTTCCATCCCTTTCGTTAGCTCTTCTACCTCTTTACGCTTATCTTCAACGGATTTCTTCGCATATGTTTTACTCATCGTCTTTACCTTCTTCATGGTACGAAATGCTTTTTAGCTCCTCTAATTCTTGTTCATACCAGGGTTCCTCTAAATCCACAAAAAGCTTCTGTGTTTTGATATTCATTGGCACCAACATATTCTCTTGATGTACCACATATTGGTGAAATTCCTTCGCTTCTTCTGGACTTAAATTCACCTCTACTTCTTTGTCTTGATACTGTACAATGGCATGATCCTCTCCTACAGCTTTAATCGATGCTAACACCAAATCTTTATTAAAAAACATATTCATTCCTCCTCTAAATTTTTAAATCTATCTTTATATAAATCCATCAATGAGATGGTTGTTTCCCTCTTGATTCTTCTGCATCAACCTTCTTTTGACGTTTATGGGCAATACGATTTTCTACAACTTCTCGTGCAATTCGTGTGCTATCCATTTCCCTCATACTTGTCGTCATAAGTCCTTTAAATCCATGATGAGCAAATAATCCATTCATATACTCAATTAAAATTTGTGTGTTTTTATCCGCACTGTTTGCGCCAAGACGAATCTTTTTTAGTTCTTCTTTTATGACATCATGTAGGCTATTGCCAACGACTTCAGAAATATATTTCAATGACCATTCTTGCTCTTGAATCTTTCTATATTTCTCACAAATATCAATAATCGCCTCTGAAGCAAAACGAAGTTTATGTTCCCTCATATACTCTTGAATGTATGCCTCTGTTTCTTCATCCACTGTCACCTTATGTCTGTATTTCTCCATTTTTAATAACCCCTTTCGACTTCACGATTTTGTTCAATATCTTTTTGCAAACGCTCATAATGTTGTTGATTTTTCCAACTTTCATATTCTGATTTAAAAGCACGTTCCATTTTTTTTAGAGAAACGTGTACAGGAAGATGATTAGCCGAGTAGGATTTTTGCTTTGCCCCAGAAGAAGAAGCCAATACTTTTTTGATATGTGTTTGTTTGCGATCATACTCACGCATTTCACTTAAAAAAGCATTGCCCATTCGTTTATATAATTCATCTGTTTTGTTTTGTTTATAATGTTCGTACCGTTTCTTATCAAATGTCCCTTCACCGTATGCCTTCCTTAATACCTCTACTTCTTGATCCAATTTCTTATTGAACTGTTCAAACTCTTTTGCATGATACTTTTGAATATATTTTGCACTTAATATATCAATAGACGATCGTAAAGGTTGCAACGTGTTATAACTGTATTGCCATTGCCTCTTATCTTCTGGAAGATGATTATAGATGTGCAAAAAGAGTGGTTTAAGCTCTCGATTTCTCCATTTAAAAGAGGAATCCTGTTTCTTGCTTCCTACCATGTTTTTACGGATTAAATCATTTATTTCTTTTTGTTCCTGCCCACGTTCAAGAATCTGACTCACCACTTTTGATTTCATGGCATCTAACGTTTTGGGTTTTCTTTTGCCCCGATCACGTGTAGGATGTGGTTCTACTGTCGCAACATGAATATGAATGTTGTCCGTGTTGTAGTGTATGGCAGCAGACCAAATAGCTGACTGATCTAGCCTTTCCCTTTTAAGCATTTCCTTCATGGACTGACGGGTAATCTCCATTAATTTTTTCTCATCCACTGTATGAGTATGAGCGTCATATAAACCATTTTCTTGGAGCCAAGGGTTATGAAATGTAATAACATCTTGCCACATGATACTGTTATTTTTTTGTGCTGTTTCAAATAAACCTTTCAATTCTTTTTTCTCATATTCATTTAACTGATTTGAGTGCTCTGTAAATAAAGAGGACGTCTTATCAGGGTTATTCATATAGTCTTGATAAAGAGAAAATAGTTTTTCATGTGCTTCTTGATCTTTCTTTGCATCGTCACGATCAACATATTCCACGTACTCTTGAAATGCTTTCTTATCAGACGTAACAAATTTCGTTTTAAGCACGACTCCTGGTGTAACAGAGGACTGATTCATTTTTCATATCCCTCCAATAAAGAAGCGAAAAGCTCACCCCGTTTTGCTATGCTATAATCCTCAACTTCTTTTAAACTGTTCCTCGTAGATCGTTCAATATTTTGCTCCATATATAGCAACTCTTTTTTAATATGAAGTCGTTCCCTCTGAAAAAGACCCTCTATATTTTGAGTAACATTCTTTATGATTTTTTTTATCGAATCATCCTTTCTCTTTTGCGCTTCCTCATGCTCCTGACAGATACGAGAAATCGCATCACCCGTAAATGACAAGTGATGTTCTTTCATATAAGATTGGATATACTTTTTCACTTCAGTTGGTAACGATACTTTCATACGCTCTTTCATCATAACGGTTCATCTCCTCCCATCAATTCATGCATTATTTCATTCATATTTTCCATTGTTGTTGAGCACTGACCCATCATTTGAAGAACTTTCTCTAGCATGTTTTCAAGTTGTAATTCTCTGTTGGTTTGTTCATGAAAAAAAGCCAACATTTCAAGCTGACTTTTTAAAAATTCCTGACGTGATATGTTTTTTCTTTTCGCCATTTCATCAATTTTTTTAACTGCAATAGGATCAACATTTCGAACTTTAATTTCCATTTTATCCGACCTCTCTCAATTTTTAGTGCTCTCCCCAAAACAGAGAGAAGAGCATAAGGGGTTTTTGCCCCCACMATRGGTGKGGGGCTAGGCARAGCCTAGCAAAACCGTGGGTACATCAAAAAGCCCAAAGTGGCGACTCTCTGGCGACTCCAAAACGGTGTCYGGCGACTCTCTGGCGACACATTGGCGAGTCAGTGGCGACACCTCTTTTTTCACTTCATGGCTAAATCTTGTTGCTTTTCATTYAATTTTTGGAGCTTTTCYTGYAARCTTTTTTGTTCATCTTCATARAGCTGAATGCTTTCATCACTYGATTGRATGGCATYCTTTTTCAWCGCAATYTTTGATTCYGTATCRGCTTTTTCYTCRTYCACTWGGTACTTCATATCACGTTGTAACTCRTTCAYTTCTTGYTGMGYTTGRYGYTTATGTTTGGCTTCTACYGYGAYKGCTTTTTCATAGTTTTTCATTTTCTTTTTGACAARMTSTTTYTCTAAMTCATTRACYAAAAGYRCATATTCTTGTTTGTTTTTGATTCCTTTTCCTTCTTCACTTTTCGTTTTTCGTTGGTCAGAATAGAGCGTTGTAATTAAYGCATGAGCRTCTATTTCTTCTRTTGAATCTGTTTCTGAATCACTSGTTACRTCRTCCAYRTTTACCGTTTCTTTTYCTTCATTTTCTTGATACAGATCAAAGGCAAGTGCTTCCCAATTTGGAGAYAAATCRYTGATYCTTACSACATAATAGCCATCATCTTCATACAATAAMTGAACAGGTAATTTGATGTTTGGGTTCGCCTTTTCTTGTGCAACAAAGCTTATCTTTTCTTCATCTGTTTGATCCATTTTGATCACCATATCCAGTGAGGCATTAGCCGGATGATACACACGGTTTTCAATCGTGACGGTTCCTGTTATGTTAGAAGAAACCGCCTCATAAGTATTCGTATGATACAACGGATCTTCTGTTTTCAAGTAGAATTTTGATGTCAGTAAGGATAAAAAACCGATAAAGAAAAAGATCAACATCGCTGTATACTTCCATGACCGATTGCGATTTAAATTAAATCGATAATCTTCCAATTGCTTCTTAAATGCCAATTGCTCCACCTCATTTCATGATTTCTGTTTTCAATTCTTCAATACTATAAACCATCCATTTATTCTCTTCTTTTCGTAGAGAAACTTTAATAATGTCATGCGTCTGATCGTCGACGTTTTCATCTTTTATAACAAGATGATTTGTAAATTCTGCAATGACTTCAACCTCTTCTTGCCCTCCATCATATTGTTGAACATAAAGCTGTACATCGTTTGGAGTAGAGGTGTAACTATCTCCATATACGAACTTTTCAGAAGGATAAAATTGCTCGTAAAGTTCTTTGTCCATGATAGATTTTGCAACCTTTTTCCGTTCCTCAAATCCTTCTTTTTCACGATGATAAGACACATCGATAAACTGATTAACCGTGTTCAAGTAATCTCGTTTTTGTTGTTCTTGGGCAGAAGGGCGAACTTCACTTAGTTGTTTTTTTAACTCTTTATTTTCTTCTTGTAAGCTCTCATTTGTGACTTGAATTTGTTTCGAAGCTGTTGTATTGGAGATATTGTGGTTCAGGTAAATGTTGAAAATGGTTACGCCTGCCACCACAACGGCAAGCGCTCCAAATAGTAGTGCTGCTTTATTTTTCATCGCCTTTTCTCCTTTTAAAATCGTTTTACTCTTCCATTGAATCGTTCACCAAAATACGTTCCTTTTGCCATACTTGCGATGGCTACACCTGTTTTTCCTTGGCAGCCTAAAAACTGATTATTTCCAACATATATTCCGACATGGCCGTCTATTTTATAGGTATCAAAAAACACTACATCTCCAGGCTTCATGTCTTTTGGATTGATTGCTTGCCCTTGTGTTTTGAGTGTATCGGTTGTTACGCCTGACATTGGACCGACATTCATTCCTACCTGTTCGAATGCCCATCTGACGAAACTTGAACAGTCAAAACGTCCTGCGTTAATATCAGATTGAGAGCGCCCACCACCAAAGACATAGCGTGTTTTGCCAATCAACGTTTTACCTGCATCAATTACTTTCACACCCGATTTCCCACCACTTCCGCCACTCGCAGGAGCAGCCGGTTTTCCGTCAGCTGTGATCGTTCCTGTATAGTATTTCAGCACCGCATCGACATACTTCGCGTCGCCATAACAGGCGGAATAAGGAACCATTTCAGGACGCACACAGTGATAATTTCCTGTATGTTTTACCTTTTGATATTGCAATTGTGAAAAAGAGATTGCTAGCTCTGGTGTATATTTGCCTCCATTTTTCATGACATAATTGATAAATCCACCGCCAAAATTGTATGACTGAAGGCAAAGTTTCAAATCATAATGAGCCTTTTCTAGGACACTTTTAAAATGTAAAACTCCTTTATCTACCGATAATTCAGGACTAGAGATACATCCAACTGATCCGCAAAAGGACTCAGAGGATTGCATCGGATCATTTCCTCTTCCTCCACTTTCTTGCATCATGAGTGCCATCATAATTGGCACATAGGAAGCATCTAGCCCATGTTTTTGTGCGTATTTTTCAAGTAACGGTTGATACTTCATAACCTCTGGTGACACATTAGCCGTTCCTACGCCAATGCCTCCACCTTGGATTTCTGTTACTTCACTTTGTTGACTATCCTTTTCAAATTCACCTGTAATCGCAACAATCGTACTCATAACTAAGAGGCCCGATAATCCTAACAGGATCAACGTGCCTCCAATCAAATATTTTTTTGGAATGAGCTGTAAAACGATATGCAAGGCTTACGCACCTCCACCGTACAGCACTTTCTCTTCCTCATCGATTTCAATCTGAAAGAGAATGTTTTTAACTGACTTAATACAAAGGAGCACATCACCTATTGGCAGCTTCGGAATCTCAGCTAATTCACTATCTGTAATCCCTGTTTTAAATACTCGTTGAATCGTATCCAAGTTGTTATCATCCTGCTGCATGATGAATTTATATTGTGTTAAATCAAATAGTTTTTTAATTTTTTCAATCGCTGTTTGTTCGGAACCATCTGGAACAAAATCACTGATTAAATGGCTTGCATAAATCAATCCAGCAAAGTATTTCCGTGCTTCTCGACTAAACTCTGTTAGGAAATCTAAGGTATGTTCATTTCCTTTTTTCGTGTTTATCAAATGATGAGCCTCGTCAATAACAATGAGATAACGAACAGCATCTTCAAAGGCTAATGTCCCTTTCGTATAGGCTGCCAGTTGTGGTTCTCCATTCTGCAGCATGCCATCCCACAATAAACTCATGACGTTGAAAAGTTGCGCTTGTGCAATTTCATCTTTTAATTTGGATAAATGACGGATGGAGAAGAATACGACTTGTTCATCGTTAAAATCTTCAATCGTCGAAGTTCCATCAAACAAATGAGCGTAGGTTTCAACCAAATTTTCAATATTTAGCTCAATTAATTCAAGACGAAGTTTACGGTGCTCTCCTAAGTTAGGGTGGTGTTCCCTTGTTTCCTCTTTTACATAAAGCTCTTCACGAATGAGCTTTAAAAAGTTACTAAAGGTTGGGTAGGCTTCTGTAGGAAGACCCGTAATTTGATTACGAGCACCTTTTTCATCATTCCATAACTTCTTTTGGATATAGAGTTTACGAAGTAACTTTTCGTACTCTTTTAACTCATCATCTTTTGCTTCTGGTGCGATAAAGCGATAGAAAACAGTTAGTTTGGATAAATGCTGCGTAAAGCTATTAATCTCATGTTCATGTGTTTTAAACACTTGTAAAGGATTAATCAGCCCTTCTGATCCGTCTAATGCAATTTGCCTGCCTCCCAGTTCTCTGACGAGGCTTTCGAACTCTCCTACAATATCAAATCCCCGAACCTTATAGCCTTTAATGGCATTATCTGTGGTGACTTTCTTTAAAAAGGTTGATTTACCTGCGCCCATTAGCCCAATCAGCGCAGCATTATAACTTTTACGTTGTTGGTCTTTATGAAACAAATCAAAGATGACGCTGCCTCCTGTACGAGTTGTCCCTTGATATGTGCCGTATGGATCATCTAAGTGAGTAAAATGAAAAGGAAATCCTCCGGCTAATGCTAATGCGGGGATTTCCTTTCCTTTTCGCTTATTGGGATATTTCCTTTGAATGTCAAAATGCGTCACTAACGATTCCCACTCATACTCTTGTTCATTTAAGAAAATGGATCCTCTGAAGTTATGAGTTTCAAGATGATGAATGACTTCTTTTAATCGCTTTTCTAAATCAGGAATGGTTTTTTCAGCAATATAAATGCGAAGATGAACACGTTTGATCACTTCCCCATTTGTCACTTGGCGGTATAACTCTTTCATATCTAAATACTGTTCTTGAGCATCCATTCGATCAATATTTTCTTTGGCATTCACATGCCGTGCATTTTGTTCGGACATATTTTTATTGATGGCTTCTACCACTTGTTTTCGCTCATCACTCACAACATCTAGGGTAGTGATGGCATTTGGCATATTCATGATTGGCTCAAGCCAAAAATCATTCACGTTCGTTGGATACTCATAAATATGAATACAAGTCGAATACCCGTCACCATTTCGTACGAGGTTTTCTTTAAAACTCACACCTCCTTGTGGTTGGATCTGTGCCACTAAATAGGGATTGTATCCTTTTTTCTGCTTGATCTCTTGGGGTGTTTTCTCTTTTTTACGAAAAGGTAAAGTTATCATGGTTTTATCATCCTTTCTTATTGTTTATTACCAAGCTTGGCGTTTTGATTGTAGAGTTTGTAAAGAAGATTGATTTGTTTTTCATCCGAAACAGGCAACAGAGGGACAGCGAGTTGAATATCTCGCATCAATTGGATCATCTGATCCTTTACAGCCGATTCAGTTGATCCATAAAGAAAAAGAAAGTATTCTCGATTGGTCCGTCCCCATTCTAAATATTGAAGTTCTTTTAATTTTTTTTGTAAGAAACGAAGGGATAATGCATTTTTGGCTTCTCGGATCTTCTTTTCAAGGTACTGTTGTTGCTTTTGAGTAGAAACGGGTAAGTTTAATGAAACGATTTTGAACGCTTCTTCATGTCCCTGGTATCCTTTTGCCAACGTATAAATATTGCGCCCTGCCTCTTGATCTTGCATGGCATTAATATCTGCGCTTTGTAGCTGCCAAATCCCAAAAAAGCCTCCATTATCTTTTAACTGAAATAACCCACTATCTGTTCGATCGATGACCGGAATGATATCCACCACACTTTTCTTTACCTCTGGCGGCTTGTTTTTCTTTATTTCCTTTTCAGCTCTTTGAGGTTGTAACAGAGAAAAGAGATTCTTTTTCTTTGTACGCCCCATCTGTTTATCCATCTCTTTTTCATCAAAAAGAAGCGATTTCGTTGTTTTCTTCTCTTTAGGAAGAGCTGCGATAGAGGTAGGTTTCTCTTCTTCTAGTATTCTTTCATCAAATAATGCCATCTATTACCCTCCTTTATTCTTGATCTCGATCTATAGCACAATACGTGCTCTTCTTTCGTACCAATGTAAGCAACAACGCCTCATACATCCGTTTTTTAGGATTTGTGCTTGGTCTAACGATCATTAACACTCCAAATATGCCCATGAAGATATAAAAGGGAATTTGGAGCGTAGGATGAATGAAAAAGCGTAACATCATGGTGATCATGAGTAAGCCAATAATAAACAACAAGTCAAAGAGATAAAGAGACTTATTAATCTTTAATTCTGTTGTGATTTCTTTTGGAATGTTATAGTTTGCCATTACCCTTCTCCTTTCCATAAAAAAGAGAAGTAACGCTTGTTACTTCTCTTCTGGTTTATTTCGTTTCTTTGATACAAGATTTCGTAAATCCTGCCCTGTATTTCGTCCAATTTGATAAGAGCGTTTTGTCTTATGGAGTGTTTGTGAATTATCAATACGTTCTTTTACTTTTCCTACGCCTCCTTTGAAGTTATCCCGTACCACTTGTGCAATATTACGTGTTTCTGTTCGATGTTGATGCGGCATTGGAATGTCTTCTGTTGAAGCAGGAACTGTGTCTTTTTCAATCTGTTGTTTTACTTGACGAGGTTCTTGTGTAGCTGCCACTTGTGCTTGTGCTTGATCCATCCCTGTCGGCATGGAAACAGAATGTTCTCTTGTTGGCGTAGGGTAGCTTACACTTCCTACAGAAGATCCGCCCTCACTTGTACTTCCACCGTAACCGGAAGTTTGGATTTCCTCATGAACAGGCGTACTCACACTTCCTACAGAAGATCCGCCTTCACTTGTACTTCCGCCGTAACCGGAAGTTTGGATTTCCTCATGAACAGGCGTACTCACACTTCCTACGGAAGATCCGCCTTCACTTGTACTTCCACCGTAACCGGAAGTTTGAATTTCTTCATGAACAGGCGTACTCACACTTCCTACAGAAGATCCGCCTTCACTTGTACTTCCACCGTAAC